>JAGLDB010000351.1 GCA_023145935.1 Candidatus Sabulitectum sp.
TATGTGCCTTAAACAAAAGTGGGGGAACCACCAAGGCTCCCCCGCAATATCTGTTTCCAATGGCATCTACCGAAGAACTGTAAAGCTCCTCATGGAGTTTAGACCCTCACCCTGAAACTTCATAAAGTAGAGGCCACTAGAAAGCGCTGATGTTTCCAGTGTAAGGTTGTGATTTCCGGCCTCCAGCAGTTCATCACACAGAGTTTGTACAACTCGTCCGTTAATATCGTACATTGTAACTTCCGCTACCCCCACTGCTGTTGTAGCAAAGCTTACAGAAGCCTGGTTCACGCATGGATTGGGGTAGATTGATGTTGCAAGCGCTGGTACTATTCCACCACTGATTCCTGTACCATCATGCTCCCAGAGGGTGATAGCAGCGTCAGCAAAAGTCTCCATGCCATGATGTCTGTCACCGCTGAAAACCACATACCAGTCGTCAGTGTGAGGAGCATAGAACCAGATCTCCCCTGCGCTCTGCCCCTGGATCACCTCGTAGCAGTCAAATTCCAACCCGTCCTGGTACAGATCCCAGTTGGCTGAATCAACAATGAAGAAGTCAGCAGTACCGTCTTCAAGAGGTTCAGCATACTCTGACCTGGGATTGGCATAGTAGTCTCTGCCATTCATGATATCCACAGGAAGATCATAATCAACCTGGATCAGGTACTTGGTCCATGATCCTTCAGAGAGCTCGTTATAGTCCAGCTCCGGCATGAGTTCAGGAGGGCTCCATTCGAAGAAGTAATCCTGGCCCGCAACGCTGTTGACAATAACCTCTTCATAGGATCCACCTCCAAAGTTACCCAGAGCAGTGGAGATGTTCATGTAAAAATTCTGATTGTTACCAAGTATGAATGTGATCTGACCGTTGCGATCAGTCTGCCCCCAGGTTCCTCTGATAACAGTGGAACTCTGCCAGGCCTCGCTTGCTATCTGTACAGAGGCATTGTCAACTGGAACTCCTGCAGAATCTGTTACTGTAACTGTGAAAGTGCATGTCTGAGAGTAGTATGCAATCGCATCCCATGTAAATCCATCATTACGCCACGACCAGATGCAACTGCATTCTTTTGATCCACCCTGATCCGCATCATAGGCGCAATTGGGGTTGTTCACGGTATCAACATACCAGCCACCCCATGTTCCATCCCACCAGATCTCACACCACACATGGTCTTCATTGATGTCCATGGCACAGACTGTTGGAACCAGGGCAGTTCTGGCTGCAGCACAGAGCAGATCCTGTGTTTCGCCACAGTTCCCGTTGTGCTCGTGTGCAATGATATTCGGCTGAATTGGTCTGTTTCCGCTTGCGCCATCAGCCAGAGTTGCACGGGTCCATTTGCTTAAAATCTCAACTGCCTGCAGACTGTCGTAAAAAACAGGGGTTGTAGACCATCCCCAGCTTCTTGTCTGCTCATCCCAGAAAACCATTACATTTGAATTAAGAACCTGATTAAGAACAGGATAACCGCTGTCATCCATATCCCAGAGATACTGGCGCCAGAATTCATTGTAAACCGTTGCGTCGTTCTTGGGACCCTCATCAGAGACCTTCGGCATAACCACATAGTGGTAGTAGATCTCTTTAGGTATCTCTACCCATACAGTATCAGAGCCTACAACCGTGTTGTACTCTGTGGTACTGTAGTAGTCAGCGCCCCCGTAGTCGTTTACATTTACATAGCTCAGAAATGGATCATGGTCATAAACCCCCTGTGCATTATCCACCAGAAGAGTTTCATCCCAGTTTGGATTGGCAAGTATAGTCCATGAAATATTCGCCACTGTAAACGCGAGCTCATCGTAGTAATTCTGCCCCTGATGGGCAAGCAGCAGAGCACCGTATCTGTCCTGGTTAGTTTCCGTAAGTATGGATAACTTCC
>JAGLDB010000352.1 GCA_023145935.1 Candidatus Sabulitectum sp.
GAGCTTGACAGGTTCCTTATAAATCCTATATTCCAACGAACATTGGAGCGTTACTGCGAAGAAAGGAGAAGAATGCCCCTGGAACGAGTTCGACTTTACGATTGTCTTGCCAGAATTGGAAAGCTTGTTGAATCTCCTGAAAGAATTCGCATTGTGGATGCTCTCTGTCAGGCGGAGAGATCGGTAGAATCTCTTTCTGAGGTAACCGGGCTACCTGTAAGGACAGTTTCTCATCATCTGCAGAAACTGAAAAGAGACAGCTTTGTGGTTTCTGAAAAACGGGGAAGATTCTCGATCTACTCCATTGCAGGGGAAGATATAGCGGCCTTTCTTGAGCAGATGAAGCAGCTTTCAGAGAACATATACCCTGAAATTCAGCTTTCTCTCAGCAAGTTGCGCGAGAACAGAAGCCTTCTGAACAAATCCAGGCTTCCTGTGAATCCAATGCTCATAGATGTAAGGCCTGTTGAGGAATACGAACAGGCACATATTCCAGGTGCTATCAGTGTGCCATTTAAGAACTTCGAAGAAAACATGAAGACTATTCCGGCGGGAACGCCTGTGATAGCATACTGCCGTGACAGATATTGCGATTTTGCAGATCAGGCAGTTGAAATATTAAAGAAGAATGGATACAAAGCGTGGAGAATAGAAGACAGTGTCTCAGCCAGATTGGCTGATGCTGAACCGTTGGAATTGAAAGGAAAAAACGAGAATGGATAAAAAGACAATATTTACCGGATTGGGTGGAGTGGTTCTTGGAGCGATTCTCATGGGTGTATTCGGCTTCCTCAGCGCACCATCTGCCATGATCACTGAAAATGAAAGCAATTTCTCACACGAGGAAACTGTTGAGATGATCATAGCCAATGCAGAGGAACTCGACTGGAAGGTCCCTGCAACACATGAAATACATAACTCTGTTGCAAGCGGGGGCTATGATGTTGAGAAGGTAACCGTTATCGAGCTTTGCAATGTAGATCTTGCAGGCGAGATTCTTACAGGTGACGAGAACAGAATAGTTTCCTCACTGATGCCATGCAGAGTTGCTGTTTATGAAACATCTGATGGCAGAGTCATCGTTTCAAGAATGAACACAGGTCTTATGAGCAGCGTTTTCGGCGGCAAGGTTCAGGAAGTAATGGCCATGGCCACCGATCAGACAGAGATTATTATCGGATCTGTTATCAATTGATCTGATCCAACACATTCAGGGGTCTTCTCGATGGAGGAGGCTCCTTTTTTCATGATGTTACTTACTGATTTTCTCCAGTGTATTATCTAGATCCTTTGATTGCGGTAAGGAAGTATATTACAACCGTCGCGGGCACAGGAAGAACGGTGAGAATCCGTCACGGTAGCGCCACTGTAACCGGAATGCATCCGGAAGTCAGACACTGTGCCGCGCATCATGTCATCAGGCAGTATCGCATGAGTACAAAATGACATTGTGATGTCCCGCGACTTTCATTTTTTCCGTGAAAGGCGGGAATTTTGCTTTATCTTATTCTTTTTTCATCTGGATTTTTTGTTCAGCAGATCGATGGATCTCCGATTCCAGGCGCATGGGTTGGAAGTGATGGTGCATGGTTTGGCTTCACCGATCACTTGGGGTACTACGGCTTTCAAGGATCAGAACCGGACTCTTTTTGTGTTCATGCCACTGGTTTTAGCGACTGGAGTGGAGCCATACCTTTAGATGGTACAACCATCCATCTTCAAGAGACCGTGTTCGATACAGGTGAATCCATTCTTGTTACTGCCTCCAGAGGATCTCTGGAAAGTGCCATTCCTTCCACAACACGGTTGACCGATCGTGAATTGTCAGAGCTTTCTGCTTCTGGTATGGGATATCTTAATGGTCGTGTTCCAGGGGTCAGCG
>JAGLDB010000353.1 GCA_023145935.1 Candidatus Sabulitectum sp.
CCGATTTTTTATTCATAATTCATACTTAAAAGCGTAGAACAATTTTTTGATTGGAGACTGTGAAAATTATGAATAAACCAGGAACACTCGTAGCTATACCGGTTCTGCTTACTGCGATAGTGATATTCTCTTCCTGCGGCAGGAAGGACCCGGTTCCCGAGCTGCACCTTGTGCCGGGTACAGCACTGCTCCATATCCACATGGAGCCTGGGCTCAGCTCCAGTTTAACCTCTGTTGCAGGGGAATTCTTCAGCGGATTTGTTCTGGCGGATTCTCTGCTTAAGAAGGGGCCGATAGGAGTTACTCTTGTGGGCATAGACATTTCAACACTTGAACCACAGCTTCTTCTGCTCACGCAGGATGCCACCACAGAGTACCTGACAGCCCTTTCCGCAAGGGTTCTTGACTTGGATCCCAGGCAGGAGGCAGACAGAGTCGATCTGGTATCCGAACACGGGTATGCCAAAGCCTCTGTAACCCAGCGGGATGGGTGGACTGCGGTCTACATAGGACCGGCACCGCACATCACTCTGGGCAACTGGCTGGAAATGAAGAAAGAGAACTCACTGGCTGCAGACACATCTCTTGCAAAAGTTATTCCAGAGGAACAGCATATCACCATCCTCTTTCCTGGAAACCTTTTCGGGTTTGTATCTCTCCTTCCTCTTGAAAGACAGATCCCCTGGTGGGCTGACTACAAGGATCTTGCTCTTACCGTTAAGCCTGCGGCTATGTCCATTTTTCTTTCATGGCCTGAACCAGACACCGGAGAACCTGTTCGCACAGGCATGATCCTTGCAAGGAGAGGGGGAGGTGTGGGCTTGCTGGAGGTATCAGTATCAGACAGTCACATTGATACAGACAGTTGCTTTATCCTCTTAATGGAGCTGGCAGGATGGAGTGTTTTCAATGAGTAAATTTCTTATAAGTGCAGAATCCATTGGAAAGAGCTTTGGAAAACTTCAGGTTCTTAACAAAGCCACCTTCGCTCTTGCAGAAGGAGAGTTCGTGGCTGTTACCGGTAAAAGCGGAGTTGGGAAATCTACTCTGCTTGGGGTACTGGGCACCCTTGACCCCGCTTTCACTGGAAAACTGATCATCAACGGAACAAATGTAGCAGAAGCCTCATCCCCTGAACTTGCAGAACTTCGCAGGGAATTCATGGGATTCATTTTCCAGGACTTTCACCTGCTGCCCAACCTGAGTGCAATTGACAATATCCTGCTTCCGGCAGTTTTCAGCGGAACAGATACCGGTAAGGTCAGAGCTGATGCTGCTGCAATTCTTTCACGACTTGGCCTGCGCAATGACAACACCCCCACTAAATTTCTCTCAAGGGGCGAAAGACAGCGGGTGGCATCAGCAAGAGCCCTGGTTAACAACCCCCGGGTTCTCATGGCTGATGAGCCCACTGCAAGTCTTGACCAGGAGAGCGAGGAAAACCTCTTTGATCTGCTTGACTCGCTTCGACGGGAGAAAGGCTTTGCTATCATTGCAGTACTCCATTCCAAAAAGATACTCTCACGGGCAGACAGGGTTCTGGAACTGAAGGAAGGAGTTCTTCATGAAAAACATGCGTAAGGCTATATCTCTCTGGAATCGCGGTCACTGGAAAGATTATGTGTTCAGCCAGGGCATGCTTCTTATTGCCTCTCTGCTTCTTGTTTTCTTCATCTCAATTGGACTGGGTGTTGGAAACATTCTTCAAAGATTCCTCTCGTCAGATCTTCCGGAAGAACAGGTTCGTATCACACCTCTTGGGGTGCAAGCGGGGTTCTTCCAGACGGAAAGAGGCGGAATGGAACTCACTTCCGACATCCTCGACTCTCTCCTGGCCATGCCACAGGTGGATAGAATAGACCCTCAGGTCTATGCCCATGT
>JAGLDB010000354.1 GCA_023145935.1 Candidatus Sabulitectum sp.
AATTCTGGTATACGCCGGCTCTGGATACATATGCTTCGGTAAGATCAGGGTCGAGCTCGATGGCTTTATTGAAATCAGTTAATGCCTGGTCCGCTTGAGCGTGTTCCGCAAACATGCCCCCTCTGAAATAATAGGAATAGGCTTTATCGGGGGCGAGTTCAATACCGGTATTCATATCCTCTATCGCAAGTTGCATCTCGTTGAACTTTCTGTAGTAGAGGATACCTCTGTATACATAGGCAGAGCCACGCTGCGGTCTGAGTTCAACAGCCCTGTTGAAGTTCTCCATAGCAGCATCTGCATTGTCCAGCAAAAGGAAGTATGTCCAGGCTTTGTAAACATGGGCGGAATAGCACTCCGGGTTCAATTCCAGAGCTTTATCGTATTCAGCCAGAGCTTCATCTGCCTGTTCGAGCAGATCATAGATCGATCCCAGAGTGGAATACGATATGTCCCAGTCCGGAGCAAGTTCAACGCCTGTCTCTGCCAGCTCCATGGCCTCATGGTATCTGCCGGAGTCTGCAGCCAGCCATGCCATTCCTATATAGGGCTTACCATAATCCGGATCCAGCTGCAGAGCTTTCTCGAAATCCTGGAGACACAACTCTTCGCTGCTTTCTTTGTAGTAAACCCAGCCTCGACCGAAATATGCTTCTGCGCTCTGTGGATCCAGTTCTATCGCTTCCTGGAAGGTGGCTAATGCAGCCTGGTGGCTTCCATCCAGGATCTCTTCCTCACCCTGATTGCAGAGAGCTTCCACCTCTGCGCTTGTGGCAAGGGCTGTAGATGCTAATGAAAGAACCAGTACGGAAAGTGACAGACGTGCGACAGAACTGAACATTTTTCCCCCTATCTTGCTGATCGAGAGGGGGCAGTTGCTTACCCGGAACCCTGAATCAGCTCAATAACGCAATGTGAGGTCATATAGTATTCCTAAATGGTATCTGAATCTGAAAATACTACATGATTTACCTTATAGACAACAGCTGATCTGTCTGCGTATCAGCACAATTCCTTGATCACTGCTTGTAACGAGGTTTGCAGAAGCAAAATGCTGCCTGAAGTAAAGAATGAGTATAAGAGTTCCTGACGAACCAACGGGAAAGTAAGTTGATCAAATTATACGGAATTCAAAACAGTTGCAGATCGGCGTAGAGCTTTGTTTTACAGAAGTTTTCTGGAAAAATTCCTTCGGTCTGCTCGGAGGAGTTATTCGTTTGTACCGGTTACAAAAGTTCTTAACAGTATCTGATACTCGGGGTAGAGCTGTATATCGTTGTGGTTGGCATCGTGTACCGTTGCTATCTGCGGAGTAATGAGGCTGAAGTGTGTTACAAGATTGTCGGTTGATTCAGCGGGAATAACTTCATCGTTCTCCGCCTTGATTATCAGTGTTGGAGCAGTGATATTCTGAACCCTCTGTGCTGAGTTGTATGGATCTGTCATCATAAGCTTTACTGGAAATATCGGGTAAATTGACTGAGCGATCTGAGCTATACAGTCATACGGTGTCACAAGCACCAGTCGGTGAACATCCCGCTGTGTTGCCAGATAGACTGCAACACCTGAACCTAAACTTCTTCCAATTAGTGAAATGTGATTGTGATCGTCTGCTACGTGATCATAGATCGCTACAGCGTCCAGGCAGAGATGCTTTTCCGATGGCAGGCCTTCACTTTCGCCGTACCCTCTGTAGTTGATCATGTAGACTGCCTGGTTGTTGAATAGGTACTTGAAGTCTTCGAGGCTTGCTTCCGGTCTTTCGGCGTTGCCTCCGAAGTAGATAATGGCATGGCTTTTGTTCTGGTTTACAACCCAGCCTCTGAGGATTGTCTTGTTCACGGAAAGCTCTACAGGCTGTTCGGT
>JAGLDB010000355.1 GCA_023145935.1 Candidatus Sabulitectum sp.
AATAATACCGAATTTTCAGTGCAATTTACAACAGGCTATTTGTATAGTA
The DNA here is from genome assembly GCA_023145935.1 of Candidatus Sabulitectum sp. The sequence goes on from JAGLDB010000355.1 coordinate 50, forward strand.
TACATTGCGAAACACAGTACATAACAGGAGGAAGCAGCCTATGAAGTGTCCCGGAAAGAAAACTTTGAATTGTGTCATTCCCATGGTTCTTTTACTATTTGTTATTATGCTTACTGGTTACAAATACCGTGGACTCATACGGCTGAAATTGCTTAACTTTCTTCATTCTTTTGACGACCTTCCTGCTTCAGTTGAAGAAGACGAAATGCCTCCTGGAGCGTGGTGGCCAGCTCGGGAATCTGCCACAATTGCAGAAAGCGATATGACCGATGCTCAACGCGAGCAAGTTGAATTACTTCGTTCTCTGGGCTATCTTTCCGGCTATAATGAAGCACCGGTAGAAATGGGTATCACAGTTCTGGATACTTCAAGAGTATGCCCGGGTTACAACATTGTTATTTCAGGCCATGGTCCGGGAGTTTCACTTATAGACGCCTCGGGAAATGTAGTTCATGATTGGTTTAACAGTGAAATTTCTTTATACGGCCTCTGGCCTGACGCTCAGGATCAAGAGCTGCCAATTGACTTCTGGAGACGAGCTTACCTGGCTGACAACGGGGACTTGACTGTGATGATAGAGGCTGGTGGCATCGTGCGGGTAGACAAGGACTCTAATGTTTTATGGGTAAGTGAATACAACGGAGCTCATCATGATATTGATGTGGATGAAGAAGGAAATGTATATACCATTGGAAGAGATATACACATCAATGATAATTATTTTCCTGATAAATACATTTCGGAAGACTATATCTGTATCCTGGACTCACTTGGAAACAGGATTCGCTGGATATCTACTCTGGATGTTCTGTCAAATTCAAGCTATGCTCCTGTGCTTCGAAGAATGCCCGATGCCGGGGATGTTCTGCATTGCAATACAATAGAATTCATTAGACCCGATATGCTTCCTGAGAACTATACCGGTCCCCTTCGCTCTGGAACTGTCCTTCTTTCTCACAGAAGTATTGATCTTATTTGCGCAGTAGATCTGGAGGAGGAAACTGTTTACTGGGCAGATTCAGATATGTGGAGAATGCAGCACCAGCCATCAGTTCTTTCTGATGGAACCATACTTATCCTTGATAATCAGGGCCTTTATGAAAAATCAACCGTTCTTCAATTTGATCCTGCAACCGATAAAGTATTATGGCAGTACAGAGGTGATGATGAGAATCCGTTTTACACAGTTGGATCAGGCTCATGCCAGCGACTGCCAAACGGAAATACACTCATTACAGAATCAATGATGGGTAGAGCCTTCGAGGTAACTCCAGAAGGAGATATTGTATGGGAGTTCTATAATCCTTACCGCGCAGGAGATAACCTGGAGCTGATAGCAACTCTTTTCGAAACGGTAAGAGTACCGGTTGAAACAGTGGAAGGCTGGCTCTAAGCAGCACTTCCGGTAAAGTATGTGACTTTCCTTGCACATACGCCGCATTTACAATGGCTCTGTTTCAGACGCATTGGGCTTTGCAAAAACATGTCTGCTTGCCACCGGCCACTGCCTTATTTACGATTCATGTTACTCTGAGAGTTTGGTCTGCACCTTCCTTCAGACGGTACAGCCCCTGGCGTTCTGCTTTCAGCTCCGTGCTGTCGATCGGGCACCCCTACTGGCTCGGTTGTTGCAGGTCATCACAGCTCCCAGAGGGACCTGTTCCCTCCAAGTCATATCCCGTTCCGCTTTCCGGCTTTCAGCCGGGTCACTCCATAATTCACAAGCATGCAGTTTTCGCTTGCCGGTTAACAGCTCCGGTTATTAGCACTGCGCAACACAGCCCTTTCCACAAACGCAAAAAGCCCCTGATCTTT
>JAGLDB010000356.1 GCA_023145935.1 Candidatus Sabulitectum sp.
TCAGCGGCACCGAGAGGAAGATCGGTAAAAAATGACCGGTGGACTCCTGTTGATGAAGAGCCTGGTGGAAAAGGATCTGAAGGTCCGGTACAAAAGAAGTTTCCTGGGTTTTCTCTGGTTTCTGCTTAAACCTCTTTTCAGCATGGTTGTCTACACCGTTGTTTTTACCAGGATACTTCGGTTTGGCGGTGCGATAGAACACTTTTCGCTTTTTCTTCTTACAGGTCTTCTGCCCTGGAATTTCTTTGCAGCTTCGCTTTCAGCCTCTACAAAGACCCTTCTTGATAATCAGAAGCTGATTCGATCAATTTACTTTCCCAGGGTTGCGCTGCCTGTTTCATCAGTGATGGCAAATGCAGTTCATATGCTTATGGCACTTGGAGTGCTGGAAGTTCTACTTATAGTTTTCGGGCACACTCCGAATCTTTCTCTTGTTACCCTTCCGATTGCCGTGATACTTCTGGCCGCCATGACTGCTGGTTTCAGTATGATGATATCAGTGGGCAATGTGTACTACCGGGATGTATCACAGTTTCTTGAGGTTATCCTTCTCGCCTGGTTTTATGCAAGTCCGATCATTTATCCTCTGGGCATGGGGATCATACCTGCAAGAATGGAAGTATTTATCAGATTCAATCCGGTTGCAGGCGCCATGGAGATATTTCATTCTACAATGTATTACGGAACCTGGCCGGAGTTATGGGCATGGATATCTCTGGTGGCCTGGACTGTTGCGATCCTTGCAGCGGGCCTTCTGATCTTCAAGCGCATGGAACCCTCTGTTGTGAAGGAGCTGTAGCGTGCAGAAAGGTCTGATTCAGTTCTCTGATGTCTGCCTTGATTACAGACTCTATCGAGACAGGTCTGTAAGCATCCTGGAAACATTCATGAATGTTTTCGGACGGAAGACAAGTCGCGACTGGTTCCGCGCTCTTGATCACGCTTCTTTTCAAATATCACCTGGAGAATCTGTGGCTCTGGTGGGCTCCAACGGTGCAGGTAAATCAACCACGCTTAAACTGCTGGCTGGAATTTACAGCCCTACCTCCGGCAAAGTTGGGACCTCGGGAAGAATTGCCTCGCTGCTTGACCTTGGTGTTGGTTTTCATCCTGAGCTTACCGGTTCAGAGAATGTATTTCTTAATGGAGCTCTTCTTGGTTTCGATCAGAAAAAAATGCGTGACCTTCTTCCTGGTATTGCGGAATTCGCAATGCTTGAACGGTTCATGGATACACCTGTAAAGTATTACTCTTCAGGGATGTTCATGCGACTGGGCTTTGCTCTGGCAACCAGTGTTGACCCGGACATACTTCTTATCGATGAGGTTCTTGCAGTGGGTGATGCTTCCTTCCAGGCAAAATGCTACGACAAGATATTCGGTTTTCGTGAAGCCGGGAAAACAATTGTGTTCGTGAGTCATGACCCGGAAGCCGTACGCAGACTGTGTACCAGGGCAATCTGGCTTGACTCCGGCAGGGCCAGAATGGACGGTCCTGTTGATGATGTTCTTGGAGCCTACCTCGATGCCAATGCAGGAAGACTTCAGAATACAGCTGCCTCGGCCGCCCCCCGCGAATGGGGCAACCGCGAGGTATTTTTCAGCAGGGTTACACTTACAGACGGCCATGGAATACCTACCAGATCTTTCAGGCAGGGAGACACTCTAAAAGTAAACACCCTGATTGAAACAAGAGAGGGCAGAGAGGTAAAGAATATTATTCTTGGTTTCTCCATTCACCGCCCGGACGGGGAAACAATTCTTGCCTCCAATAATCTAGAGAACGGAGAAGCACTTCTTACCATTTCAGGCTCAGGGGAAGCATCAATTTCAATCACTCCTGAAATAGTTGAGCCTGGTAACT
>JAGLDB010000357.1 GCA_023145935.1 Candidatus Sabulitectum sp.
ACAAGAGTACCTGTCATGGCATCAGTAATTCTTGACTCCAGGTTCAGCTTCATAAGTTTCGGAGTTGAAGCATCACCGGGGATGGCATAAATGAACTCAAGTTCCTCGAAAGGAATTCTCTGCATGTCCTTTGTATTTCCAGTAAAAGAGATGAACTCCAGAAACAGAGCATACGGGGTCAATGCCACAAATACATTCTTCATGCCAAGATTACCCCAGCCGAATGCAAGAACATCTTCCCCGGTTGCCTGCTGAAGACGAACTCTTAGTTCCTCACTGTCTCTTACCTGTGCCATTTTCAATCCTCCCCTATCGAGTAAATAATTTGTTTATCAAATATGTTCAATTGCTATTGCTTTACCAATGGTGGATAAATACACACCTTGACAGGAATGAGTGACTTCATTATTGGAATCGTGATGTAGTTCATTTTGTATTGTCAGGAGGTGGCAGTCCGTGAAGCTTTCTCTGATTATTATTGTTGTACTCTGTAGAATAGCCCTTGGAGGGGAAGCAGCCGTAGATCAACTTCCTGTTCACAAAACAGAAGGAAACTGGCTCAGTTACGATGACGGTACCGCTGCGTGGATAACATGGTCTGGAACCTACAGAGGTGTCTGGTTCAACACCGAAGACTTTGTACCTGGAAATCCTGACATCTGGCTGGAGCAGGTGGAATTCTGGTTCTACCACACTATGTGCTGGGACTACTCTCATTTTTTCTGTGAGATATGGAATGGTGATGTTACTGGACCAGAGATTCAGCTCTTGCAGACCTGGACCCATGCTCTTCACTATTGTCCCACCATTGTCGATATTAGTCCGGCTCTTTTACCAGAAACAAACTTCTGGTGCATAATTAACACAGAATTGAGCTCAGGCGGTTGGCCATCACCTCTGGGAGACGGTACCCCCTCTACGATTGTACACAGTTTTCTCAGTGATGATTTCGTTACATGGGAACCATGGACTCCACCTACCGGAACATCCGACTATTTCATCAGGGTCAATGTTGGTTTCCTGAATTTGGATGCCACAACCTGGGGGAGTTTAAAGGCTACTTTCTAGACAGGAAGATTTTTGATGAAAAATGTTTATTCTTTTCTGCTTATCATTTGTACAATGGCCTCTGCAGTACATGAACCATTGGATCTGAATACAATTGAAAAAGCAGATGGCGACTGGCTTGCTTACGATGATGGAACTCCTGCATGGCTTGTGTGGAATGGAACCTACAGAGGAGTATGGTTCAATCTGGAAGATTTTATACCTGCATGGCCGGGAGTTAATGTTGGAATGGCGGAATGCTGGTTTTATCATCATTCTGCGAGTTACCCATGGGACACTTCCGACTTCTACTGTGAACTGTGGGACGGCCCTTCTTCCGGACCGGTTATGCGACATACTCAAGTTCAAAGTAACGCACAACACTTAACTAAGGTACTTGTTGACTTCATTCCCGATCCATATGCTGATGCCGATTTCTGGGTAGTGATTAACACAGAATTCAGTTCCGGCGGATGGCCATCTCTGATAGCGGATGATCAGAATTGTACAGCACCCCACAGCTTCTTCTCTGATGATTTCACCTTGTGGGAACCCTGGAACATAGATGATATCTATGGAAACTTCCTGCTGAGAGCCTGGGTGGGACCTACTGCGTTAGAGCGAACCAGCTGGGGTAGCATAAAGGCAGCCTTCTGATCAATAGCTTACCACATCTGTTATTTTCTCTGAACCCAGGATCTCAATCCAGACACCGTTTGGCATACAGGCTGACATCTGGCCCGGTGTGTCGATAAAACCGGTGTGAACACACTGTTGATAGTGACAGTCGGATTGTGTTATTGCT
>JAGLDB010000358.1 GCA_023145935.1 Candidatus Sabulitectum sp.
AGATGCTTGCCCTGCCATGAGTCTCTGTACATTAATTCCCGCTTAACCCTGTTCATTACTGCCAGTTTGTTGATGGCCCACTCAGGGGCGACAAGCATTCTTGGCGGGGCTTCTCCGGTAACTCTTTGAATAACTATATCAGGTTTTGTCCGTTCGATGAAATCCGCTGCAAGTTCTGCATATTCGCTTCTGCTGATCAGGTTCAATTTTCCTTTGTTGTACAGCTCTGCCAGCTTAGTGTCTTTTATGATGTGCAGGTTCTGAAGTTTAACTCCGGCTGTGCCGGACTTGTTTACCAACTCTACTGTTGTCATTGTTTCTTTCCTTGATTCGCCGGGGAAGCCAAGGATAACATGAGCTGATGTTCTTATGCCTCTGCTGTGTAGTTTCTCGAAGGCTTTCTCTGAATCGTATACAGTATGCCCCCGGTTCATCCGGAGGAGTGTTACGTCACATCCACTCTGAATCCCAAGCTCTACCCATACGAAAGTTTCCTGAGAGAGATCTTTGAGCAGATCCATTACATCATCGCTAATACAGTCCGGTCTTGTACACAGAGAAAGCCCTCTGATACCCGGGAAATCCAGAGCTTCCCGGTACATTTTCTCAAGACTTCCTACATCTTTGTATGTGGTTGTGTAGTCCTGGAAGTAGGCGAGGAAATGATCTGTCTCGTGTCTTTCCCTGACATATTCAGTTGCCAGATCAAGCTGTTCAGTCACTGTCATTCCAGGCTTGTAGTGTTTTGGTTCACTTCCTATGGGATTGCAGAAAACACAACCTTCCGTACCCAGCGATCCGTCACGGGTGGGGCAGGTGAATCCTCCGGCAATACTTACCTTGTAAACCTTGTTGCCAAATGTGTTTCTGAAAAATGCATTCAAACTGTAGTATCTGTTTTTGTTCAATTTGCACTCATTTCCTGTTACGGGAATTATAATAAACCCATGGAAAAAGCAGCAGAGATTTTTTTTGAGCATTTTGGTCTTTCTCCAGGCAGGAATGCAAGTGACATACACCGAATTGGTGAGGTCTTCGGAGAAATTCCATGGGAGAATCTGACTAAATTCCTTCTTCGCGCATCCGGAGAGAATCGCCCGAGACTTGCAGGGGAGGTTATGGCAGACCATGTTGGCGCAGGAGCTGGCGGTACTTGCTATTCTCTTACAGAAACCCTTGGAAGTATCATATCCGCATGCGGTCTTTCAGTCAGACCTCTTACAGGTCACATGAATCACGGAAAAAATATTCATTGTGCTCTACTGGTCGAGGGAGATGCAGGCAGATTTATTCTGGACCCGGGTTATGTTGTTCCAGGGGCTGTGGAGCTCTTGGATTCCGGTGCAGGTGAGATTGAGACTGCAGGCAGAAAGATGTTCTGGACTCCTGTAAGTGGAGGCTGGGAACTTCATACTGTTGAGAACGGAAGGAAGCAGAAACGGTACAAACTGGAGTCAAGGGTGCTTTCCCGGTCTGAATTCATGCAGTACTGGACTGAATCATTCAATTCTGCCGGTCTCTACAGTCTGCATCTTAACATGGTGGGTGCTCTTGGCGGAAGAGTCAGTGCACACAACGGAAATCTGCGGATCGTTGGTGGTACAGGCAGGAAAAATTTCAAACTTAAAGATGACTATTCTCGGAAAATAGGGGAAGCATTCGGGATTGCTCCGGAGATAGCCGAAGCAGCATGGGCAGAGCTTCAAAGGCAGAAGAAGGAGAGAAGCAATGTCTCTTCCTGAATCATTTCCCAGGGTTCTCCCAGTCGTAAGTATTTTGTACAATGATACAGAAATTCTCAGGAATTCCATCCACTCTCTTCCACTGCATTTTGGTGAAATAGTTCTTTT
>JAGLDB010000359.1 GCA_023145935.1 Candidatus Sabulitectum sp.
CCCCCGAGGAGCCCTCTGAGATAAGCAGGTACATGGGCATAGACCTGCGGGTCTATTCTATCCACCTGTGGGAGCGCGGCGAGAGAATCCATGATGTCGGCAGTAATTTCCATACCGCCTCTCTCGGTCTGGAAGAACCCGGCTTGAACCCCAAGAGGTGTGACACGAACCTGCTCTTCCGGAAGATCTGATGAGAGAAATTTTTGAAGAATGTTTCCCACGCCAAGTCCAATGGAGATGAAGAAAACAAGAAGCAGAGAGGCAATAAGAAGCATCCCCTGGCTGAACACATAATCTTTCCAGTGGCCGCGGTTCCAGAGAGATATAGCCTTACGCATGTTTTTCATGAAGAATTCCCTCCTTCAGTTCCAGAACCCTGTCTGCCCTTGAGAGTATCTTTTTGGAATGCAGTACTGCAATGATCGCAAAGCCTTTTTCTTTTCTGAGCGAGTCAAGCATATCAAAGAGGTTTTCCTCGCTTTCCTGGTCAAGACTTGCAGTGGGCTCATCAGCCATGAGAACCCGGGGGTTGTTAACCAGGGCTCTTGCTGATGCCACCCGCTGTCTTTCTCCCCTGGAGAGAAATCTGGTGGGGGTGTTGTCGTTGCGCAGGCCAAGTCGTGAAAGAATTGCAGCAGCATCAGCTCTGACTTTGCCGGTATCTGTTCCGCTGAAAACTGCCGGAAGCAGGATATTATCAATTGCACTCAGGTTAGGCAGTAGGTGAAAGTCCTGGAAAATGAATCCCATGAATTCCCTGCGAAGTTCGGCCAGCTCAGGGGATGAGGCTTCTGCTACATTAGTTCCGTTGATGACCAGTTTTCCAGTGAAGGCAGGATCAAGGGTGCCCAGTACCCCAAGCAGAGTAGATTTTCCAACTCCGCTTTTGCCAGTAACAGCCACGAATTCACCTTCTGAAAGAGAGAAAGTGGCTTTATCAAGAACCTGAAGTTTTCCAAAGCTCTTTCCAATGGATTCTGCACTTATAAGTAATTTACTCATTGAAAACACTCCATCCCGCCAGCTCCATTAAGAGGATAAAGCAGCTGTCTGTATCAATGTGACTGTCTGATAAGGATATCTCCAGCAAGCCAACACCTCCACCCCTTCTTGCAAGGATCATGCCTGTGCGAACAGGTTCCCCGGTGTCCGGTTCAGGCCAGGAAAGAAAAATGGACATAGCCGCAGGTTTAACTGTAAGAGCAAGATCCTTGTAGTCAGTCCACCAGGGGATCTGTCTTTCAAGAGGAAGAAGAGATACAAACCCGAAAAGGTTTCCCGGAAAGAGGATGGTGATATGCTGTTCCTCTGGAATAACTTTTGCAAGAGATGTGTCTGCTGCCAGTGAGTTTTCTTTCTTCATTTCCAGCCAGTTGCCCAGAGTGATGTGAGGTGCAGGTCCTATGTAGACAGCAGTCCATCCATCCCGCTGGGTTACAGAAGCTCTGGCATACCCGTGTTCGGATATCAGATCGACCCTCTCTTCTTCCTGCTTGGGATCTAGGTCTAGTATTCTGGCAGAAAGAGCTGTAAGATACTCTGGAGTAGCACTCTGCGTCAGCAAAAGAAGCTGGGGCTCCAGGGTTGATATGTCTATGCCCACAAGTGTGACCCCTATTGGCCCCTTCTTAAGCAGAGAGTCCGCCAGAACAAATCCGCTGAAGAATTCCCCTCCAACAGAGGTTAAACTGGAGCTTAGCCCCGGCTCCATGTGGATATGGAGCAGTGCTGTACCCGGCACAAGGTGCAGCTCGGGAACCGGGTCCTTCCTGCCGCAGGAAGAGAAGATCACAATCGCGGTAAGCAGAACCAGTATGGCTATGAGTGTTCCTGGTTTATTCATAATTTT
>JAGLDB010000036.1 GCA_023145935.1 Candidatus Sabulitectum sp.
TTCAAATGGTTGAAATGCTCAGCACCTCATGATCTTTATTGTTTCACTTCTTTTGCAGTTGTTGTTGCCCGGATACTCTGTAACTGTGGATCCGGCTCAACTGGAGTACCTCTACGAGCATTACACTGAGGATCTGGAGATACCGGCAATCGTTTCGTTTGATACGCTTACTGCTGACTGCACAATCGCCTTCCGAGGCGGGGCCAGCCTCCATCTGCTCAAGAAGAGCTGGCACATTACTCTGAATGAAGATGATATCTTTCCCTGTGGAGGGCACATTCTGCTCAGTGCCCAGTTTCTTGACCCAGCACTGATGCGGAACACGCTTGGGCATATGCTAACAAGGGAACTGGGGTACCCTGCCCCGGAAAGCGAATTTGTTACACTTTCTGTTAACAGTACCAATATGGGAGTTTACGAGCGGATAGAACGGATCGACAGATTTTTTCTTGAGAGGAATGGTTACGGCTACGGCGCTCTTTTCAAGAGTATTCACCCCATGGGAAGAATAGTATGTCAGTATGCTCACACAGCTGGTACCCACAGTTTTGATCCCAAGATAGACAGTGATCCGTACAAAGATCAGCTTTTAGAGTTTATTGAAGACTGTTTCAGGGGTGATGCCACCTCTATGGCAACGGAAGAGTTTCTTGCCCTTCTGGCGGTAAAAACAGCTATATCGAACAGAGACGGTGTAATAAAGAACTTCTACCTGCATCTCTGGCAGGACTGCTGGCATGTTTATCCATGGGATCGAGATGCCTCTTTCGGTAATTTGCCCGGAGAGTACATTCCCGGCTGGGTGCAAAAAAACAGTCTGGATGATATTCGCTATTCCGGTGTGGCCAGGGTTCTTTTTGAGTCCTGGGAGAATGTCCGGATGTTCAATTCCCTGATCGCCTCTTCTGCAAGAATAATGGAGGAGGAGTTCCCGGGAGTTGTGGATTCTATCAGACTGCTGATCAGGGATGATCTGGCCCTGGATCCCTTCTACGAATACACTCCAACCCAGTTTGATTCTATCTGTACAGTGCTCTCGGATGATATTGAGGCAAGAGCATCTTTCCTGACAGCAGTTTATCTTGCCGACTCTGCGGCCATCATTGAGAGTTATGATATATCTTCCTGTCTTGACCTTGGAGATCAGTTTGAATTCGAGCTTGATCTGGAAGGAGGAGATCCAGACGGAGTGATTCTTCTGCTTTCCACTGACGGAGCAGATGAGGAAATGTTCTTTCTGCCTGAAGAAGATGATGACGAATACGAATTTACCTTTGATGTTCCGCCTGGAACCTACTCTGTAAGAATGGCATTCGGCCCCAGAATAAAGCCCTGCCGTCTGCCTGTCTTTTTTCCGTCATGGTCACTCAAGAATTGCGAGGAATGGTCGGTACCTGCTCCAGGAGCCAGGGTAGCTCTGGCACCGCTGGAACCTTCTTCTCTCTCGCCAGGTTTGCCCGTGTGGAGTGGAGAGAACCTATGGATGCTTCCCGTGACAAACACTGCGGATTTCATCCAGGATCTTAGCCTGTGCTCATTCAGGGTTGGAACTCCCTGGGGAACAGTTTTTTTTTCTGAATCAATTCTGATAGATCCCGGGGAAACATTCTTTCTTACTAACAATGCATATCTGGCTGGACACTTCTATTCCGGTCAGATCTTCGGCGACGCGGGAGCTGCTTATCCAGCAGACAGGCAGCTGATACTCGATGATCCGTCATGGCATCAGGTGTATACATGGAACATAGAGGAGGGGGACTCCATTCCAATACCATTTCCTCCGGTGGTTCCCAGTGAGATCTCTATGGGGGAAGGGTCTGACTGGGTAGAGCTTTATAACTCCGGCTGGGAAGAGGCGGATATGTCCGGATGGTATCTGATGGATTCCCAGAAGAATATCTCTGTATTCCCCAATGGTACTTCTCTTTTGCCTGGGAAGTTTCTGGTGGCCTGGGAAGAAATTCCTCAAGGGGAACAGAATACCTCAGAAACTTTTCTGCTGAATTTCAGTCTTAATTCTGATGAGGATTCTCTTGGTTTGTTCAACAGCCTGGGTACTCCTGTATTTCGTATGGGTTGGGATGACAGCTGGCCGGTGGATGAAACAGGTATCATATACCTCAAATACTCCCGGTACTTTGCATTGTCGCTTGAGAACTGGTGTGCTGCTTTTCCTCCGGGAACTCCCGGTGAAGCCAATCCCGGCTGGGATGGAGTTCTTAATTATGTTAGTCTGTGGCTTGTGGCAGAGAATCCTTCAAACGGAGTGTTCTCAGTTGCATATCAGAGTTCCTCTCAGCCTCTTGAGGCTATTTTGTACGACCTGACAGGAAGGGTTGTTTCCCGACTTGGCTTGCAGCCAGGATTATCAGGAACAATAAACGCGGATTTTTCAGGGATACTGCCTTCCGGCATTTACATTGTATTTCTGAGGTCCGCAACGGGAATGGACTCTGTTCGGCTTACCGTTCTTGCAGATGGCGAGAAATAATGAGTTTTACTATTTTAAGATAGACGAGCCATACATTTTGGTAGAGTTCATTGTGTATTTCAGAAGGCTACACACAGGGGTATCATGGAATTTTGCATAAGAGCAGCAGAGCTTGAGCAGGGAGCGGAATGTGAGGTTATTCTGCGCAGCCTGCCGGAGTGGTTCGGTATTGAAAGTGCTCTTAAGGCATATGTGGACAAGGTGGATCGTCTGCCAACCTACCTCGCCATGGTAGATGAAAGGGTTGCAGGATTCCTTTCTGTTGAGAAACATTTCTTTGAAAGCGCAGAAATTCATGTAATGGGAATTCTGCCAGAATATCACAGAATGGGAATTGGCAGAGCTCTGCTGAAGAAAGCGGAGTCTGATCTTGTTACACAGGGCGTGAAATTTCTTCAGGTTAAAACACTCAGTCAGTCCAATCCCGATAAAAACTACGCAAAGACAAGAGAATTTTATCTTTCAATGGGCTTTTTACCTCTGGAGGAAATGCCGGAGTTGTGGGGGGCAGAGAATCCATGTCTTATTCTGATAAAGAGTCTGGAGTTTTTTTGAAGACTGCAAAAAGGAGGACCGGAAGTGAATATGAATATTAAGCAGGCTCCCTTCAACAGCTCTCTTATGGGAGTTATCCGAGGTGTTGCTGACTATTTTGATATAGACCTGAGCACGCCATCTCTTTACGGAAGAACCGGGCATGCCTTCTTTATGAACATTCACGAAGCTATCTGCCCAAGCGGTCCCTGCTGCTGGAATATTGATCCCTTCATTTCTCTACTGGAGAATTGCGGGATCCGTATGAAGAAACATGGATTTTTCTCCAGTGAAAGCTCCCTGAAGGAGAGAAACACTCTTGAGAAGGCTATTCTGACCGAGCTTGGAAAAGGGAATCCATGCTCCGTGTTGAATATGGATTATCAGCTTATTACCGGCTCTGACGGATCTGGATTCTTGTGTACACAGCCATGGGAGCGTAAGAATCCCCCGGCACACCTCTCTTTCGGCAGCTGGGATGAATGGGAAGACGAGATCCATGCCAGCTTTTACAGCTTTGAGAAGATGGAATTTTCTGAATCGCTAACTGCAATTCAGGAGAGTCTTGGATTTATCGCAGATCTTAATAAGAGACCTTCAGATTTCACAATGAAGCCATACACTTCCGGGGTGGCAGGGTATGATGTCTGGGTTAAGGGGATTAAGAAAGGTTACGGAGCTGAGCACGGCAACTGGTGGAATGGAACTGTCTGGTCCGAGTGCAGAAAGCAGGGGGCTCTTTACTTTGGAGAAATTTCGGAGGCTTATTCCATGTCTTCGCTGGTTACAGTAAAGCTTCAGGATATGTACGACCGGATTAGTGAGATACTTCTTGAAGTGAGCGATAAGAAGCTTTCAAAAACAAAGAAGATAGAATATCTCAAGGAAGCCAGGGAACTGGAAGAGGAAACCATTCCCATTCTGGCCAGTCTTACGGATTTGCTGAATTTGTAGAGAAGCTCAGTACCTTGGTTTTGTAGCAATTACAGAAACGAAGAAGGGGAGCTGGCGACCCAGCTCCCCTTAAAGAAATGCTTGCAGGTTTCTACTAGAATGAGCTCTTGATAAGTGCCCAGGTACTAGGTGTCAGGGATTCCTCGATGGCAACAACTTCAAGGTCGTCCCAGAAGATGGAACTTCCGCCATCGCTGAACAGGTCTACAGCACCGAACTGGTAGATACCACTTGTTGGGCTCCATTGAACTGTTTCAAGGAGGGTTCCGTTGTAGTAAATGCTCTGGGAGTCTCCGGCAAGATCGATCTCTACCTTAACTTCAACCCACTGGTCGTAAACGATTCCAGTTGTTGCAGTACCTTCAACGGTGGCTACAACGCCAGCATCGGAATCGAATGACATGTTAAGTGCCCAGTCGCTGTCCGGACCCATGTAAACAGTAAGAAGGATGAAATACTGCTTGCCTGTTGAGCCTGTAGGAATGTAATTCCATGCTGTGATTGTAGCTTCACCGGACATGATGTTGAATTCCTGTACCATGTCAGTAGTAGGCTCTACCTCAAGAGAATGAGGAGCACTCTGAAATTGTGCAGCAGTAATGTAACCATCATATGCAGGGTTACTATCCCAGCAGAACCAACCACCCTGACCGTTAAGACCCGAGCCAGCAGCGTAAGAATCAAAGTTCTCGGTCCAGCTAAAATCGGCAGACGCCACTGACGCAAGAAGCAGAACCATAGTAATCAAAAGATACTTCATCATTTTCCCCTCGTTATTTAAACAATTAAGACACACTGCCTTTAATAGTCCAACGACTTGTTTTAGTCAAGTGCTTTGAAGCAGGTTGGAAGTGTTATAGATAGAGGTAAGAAACCAAATCGGGGGGGGCATGCAGAACAGGGTCTGGTCAGAGAATCATCTGAAAAGAATGATAGTCGAACAGAGAAAGCATATGTGGCGCGATGATACAATTGAAATGTACTCTCGCTGGATGAAACTCAGGCAGGGCATGACAGTTGTAGATGTGGGATGCGGTCTGGGTTATCTGGGCTGGACATTCTGGAAGTATTTCGGGAACAAAGGTCGCTATTTTGGTCTTGATCAGTCATTCCGCCTTATTGACGAAGCCTGTTCCATCAGCAGTGCATGGTCTCAGGGAGGTATTGCATCATTTCAGCATGGAGATGCCTATAAACTACCCTACCCCGATGATTTTGCGGACTGGACAATGTGTCAGACCCTGCTGATGCATCTCGAACATCCGGAGAAGGCGCTGAAAGAGATGATCCGGGTGACTAAACCTGGTGGTTTGATCATGTGTAATGAACCGGACAACCTGTCTGCATCCATGATGGTTGTGGACTTCTCGGAAAACAGTGTTACTGATGACTACACTCTTCAGCATCATCGTATGATGATCACCTGGTCCCGGGGAAGAAAAAAACTTGGATTCGGAGATTTTTCAATCGCAGTGAAGATACCTATGATGATGCATAACCTGGGGTTGATTGAGATTGACTCCAGGTGCAACGATACATGCAACTTCGTTCAGCCTCCATATGAGACTTCCCGGCAGAAATACCGGATAGAGATTGCAAAGAAGAATCTTGAGGAAGACGAAGAAGGAGATCAGAGGAACAGACGGGAGTTCAAAGAGTACTTCCTTGCCGGAGGAGGTTCGTTGTCCTCATACTACAGGTACATGAAGAGAGTTGACGTTCTAAAAGAGGAATACAAGAAGAAGCACAGGCAGAACATTGAGAACGGAACCTGGTATCGTTCATGGGGTGCAAGCTCCTTTTTCTGTATAAAAGGGAGGAAAGCAGAAACGGTTGCGAGTACAGGCGTTTCCAATCCATCACGGAGAGCAGAACTATGATTTTTTATGGAGTTACAGCGGTTCTTTTGATAGCGTCTTTTTTTGCAGACAAAAAAAAGACTTTGAAAGCCCTGAAGATATCCTGGAAGAAATTTACTACAATTCTTCCAATGTTTATCGTAATGCTTGTGCTTGTTTCTGTTTCAATTTACATGCTGCCTCAAGAGATAGTCAGCGAATATCTTGGAGAGAAAGACCTTTGGAAAGGGATGGGGATTGCCGTGATAGTCGGGTCGGTTACTCTTATGCCGGGCTTCATTGCGTTTCCACTTTGCGGGATTCTTCGGGAGCAGGGAGTGCCGTACATGGTATTATCAGGGTTCACAACTTCACTTATGATGGTCGGGCTGCTGACTCTTCCCATTGAGAAAGAATATTTTGGTTTGAAAACGGCTCTTATCCGAAATGGTCTGGGTCTTCTGATTGCCTTGATCGTTGCATTCATCACAGGATTGATTTTTGTGGAGGTTGCATTGTGAAAGCAAAATTTCCTGTGATCCTTTTTCTGGTTTATGCGGTCTTCGTTGTTTTTTCTCTGATCTCCGGGTATCAGCCCGGGAAAGATATTGGTTCAAACTTTCTTTCTTTCACCCTTTCCATGCTCAAAATCCTGCCGGCAGCCTTTGTTCTAATCGGCCTGTTTCAAGTATGGATAAGTAAAGAGAGGGTAGAGAAACATCTGGGTGAGGATTCCTCTGTAATGAGTTTCGTCTGGGTACTGCTTCTTGCTGGAACCATAGCAGGAGGGCTTTATGTTGCCTTTCCTGTAGCGTGGGCTCTTTATGAAAAAGGTGCGAGATTACAGGTTATTCTGGCATACATTGGTTTTGCCGCTGTTTGCAGGATACCTATGATAGTTTTCGAGATATCATTTATGGGAGCTAAATTCACCATGATTCGTTTGATGGTATCAATTCCCCTGGTTGTTGTTTCTTCGGTGTTTCTAGCCAGGTATCTTACTGCAAAAGACTGGAGAATGACATCTCCGGAATAGTTTGCATGGTGAACAGCGCGTTCTTGTGCCTGTACACAATACCGGAAGGTTGCGATAAAGAATGAGTACATTCAGACAAAAGCTTACAGCTATTTTCAGACTGTCTGATCTCCCGATAAAAACCCGCGTTTTTATGGAGAATGAAGGGCTTGTATTCGCAGAGGAGAAGGTTCGCATCACAGTGGTGTATCACAGACTGAAGGCCCCTGGCAGGAATATTCGACACAAAAGAGAAACAGTATGGGGTTCGCTGGCCATATCGAAAGAGCGACTTGTTGGATATGCTTTTAAAAAGAGAATCATTCATCTTCCCTTTCACAGCGAAGAAGCCCGAAGTGTTAAATTCTCCTGTGTGAATCAAAAGGTTCTGGTAATAGCTTTTGATCCTGCATTATTCAATCCAAAGCAGAGTGGCAGTATGGAGATCAGATACCACTTCTCCAGAGCCCTGGAAGCCTATAAGATCATCAGGAATCTTATTGGTTAAACAATCGGGGCGGGGCAGATGTTTCTTCTGCCGCATTTGCCACAGAACAGCCCTATCCAGATTCCGTCAAAGTACTCTTCCAGTTCCTGTATCTCATGCGGGTCTTCGGTAATTACTCCGCACTCAAAATTTCTTCTTTTGTCTGACTTGGCCCCGATTCCCGCACCTGTAAGGTTTGCGCTGCCGGTGTAGGCCATGCGGTCATCCACTATAACTATTTTTGAGTGGACCCTGGGACACTGTTGCATTTCGAAGCCATCACCAATGTGCAACTCCGTCAGCTCAGACAAAGTATTTCTAAACGGAGCTGACGGTCTGGCACCGTGAAGAATTCGGATGTTGACACCTTTTCTCTGGAGTTTCTCAAAGTGGCGCAGAAGGGGAAGACTGCCACGGTTTCTCCCGGGTACATGCAGATCCTTTACATTTGCCGTTGCAATCCAGATCCTGCGATCTGCTTTCAGAATGCCGTCCTCCACAACGCTGATGTAATGGGCCCTGTCAGTTATCAGTTTCATTTTGCGGTTTTTTTAGCCTCCTTGTAGAGAGATTTCCTCTGCTTTGCAATGGTCGAGGTAACTTCATACCTGGAAAGCCCTGCACTTGAAGCGTAGTTCTGAAGAAGGGCTTTTTCCGAGTCATCAATCCTGCCATCAGCAAGGGACATTCTTACCATGGCCTTAAGAACTTCCTGGGCTTCCCCGGTGTTGGCCGGTCTGGGAAGCTGTGCGTCAGGCTGGGTTACCGAGTTGATGATAGTAGAGAGGTGTTCCGCAGAAATGCCTTTGTGCCCTGCAAAAGAGCTGAGCATGTCCATTTCCTTGCTGTCCAGTTCTCCATCAGCGTACATGGTAGAAGCCATGGCCATAAGAAGAATATCAGCAGAGACATTTGAAGTGCCTGATATGGGAGATACTCCAGCTGAATTGATTCGTGATGTGCTGAATGGTTCGATTGATTCAAGAACCCATGCTCCACTGCCGTCGTTAAGCGGTCTGCCGCAGTATTCGCATGCTCCGCCGTCGCCTCCGGTGTTTGGGGCTCCACATCCCGGACAGTGAGCACTGTTCAGCTGAGTTGCAGCAAGAGTAGTTACTCCGTGTTTACGAAGCAGGGTGAATATCTGCGGCCTGATCGTTTTCGGTCCGCCGCTTTTTACCTTACCGGAATAGTCTACCCACTGATTAGCAGCAGACCATTTTACCATGACCTGAACATGATCAAAGTCGCTTTCCTGTGTAATGCTCTGTACCTCCACTGCTCCCACAGCTGCATCTCCGAAGAAAAGATGGGTCTTTTCATCACGGACATTCTCAAGACTTTCCTCGAGAGAATTCGAATACTTTTCAGTGGACATTTTTCTTACTGGATTGGCACTGTTGTCGAAGTAGCTCTTGATGTATCTCCAGAAGATCACTGAAGCAGCGTCTTCAATTGTCTGAAGATTGAAGCCCGGATCCGTTTGTACCATGGCATCATATCCAGGTACTGCGGAAGGGTTTGTTGCAGTACTCCACTCAATAGACTGAGTGATCTCGCTGAGTACCCAGTCATATTCACCGCTGGTAATTACAGCATCACAGTAAAGACATTTACCGGAATCAGAGAGTTCAAGATGAGCCCCGCAGTTAGGGCATACACCTTCAACAAGTCCTTTGCCCGCAAGAGTTTGAACTCCCGGTTTTCTAAGAAAGCTCCAGTATTCCACAAAGGTGCCGGAGAAGTTATCCCGAATCTTTTTACCGGTCTCAAGATTGACATCGGTATCCCTGGCTTTCGCTGTGATCTTCATGTGCATCGAATCGAAGTGGGAATCGCTTTCAATGGAGACTATTTCCGTGCCAAGAACATGAACATTCTCCATTTTGTTTCTTATGCCCTGTTTCTTCTGCATGTCGATCTGCAGAGAAAATCTTTCATTAACCCCATCGCTTATAAATCTTCTGACCTTTGACAGATCCTGGTCAGACCATGCCTGTTGTATCTCCAGAAAAGCGGCATTTGTTTTCTGAATAAAAGCCGCGGAAGTAAACTGAGGGTCTCGTTGTTTGATTTTTGCCAGGGCAGTCTGAGTTGCAACAGCATCCTGTTTTTGATTCAGATTGTGATTGCCTGCCTGCTGTATTGTACTGTACTGCTTCTTCAGCCTCTTTTTCTTAACAATGATAGATATCACTATGATTATGATCACAAGTGGAATTCCTATGGCCGGCTGTTCAATGCAAAGTCTTAGAAGGAGATAAACAATGATTCCAAGTCCACCGCCATCACCGGATGAGCCACCGGATCTGCTGCTCCCGTAGCTTTGGCCTCCGCCTGCCCTTGCCAGCGCAACTCCTGCAGTGGATACAAGTAAAATCAGCAGAAAGATTGCAAACGGGGAGAATCTGTTTTTGAAACTCATGCCGAACCTCCATGTGGTGCGTATATTCTTTTGTTGTATTTACCACTGTAGTCTATCTATTGAGAGAAGCCATGTCCATATTAGATATTCAGGATAAGATCGCTAACATGAAAGGTGTGGTCACTGTTGTTGTAAATGACGGAACCAGGCCATCTCCATGTAAGTTACTTGCAGATTTGCGGCCTGTACTTACCGGCAGAGTCAGATTTCTTTTTGCTACTGGAACTCACAGGCCTGTATCTGTTAAAGAAGAACGACTGATTCTTGGTGATGAATATGCGGGAAAGGTTGTTGCAGAAAGCAACATGTGTGACCATGGAGGTTATGTTCACATTGGCGACACTGCCCGTGGAACAGAAGTGGAGATTCACCCGTGGTTGCTTGAAGGGCCTGTTCTTGCATTGAACTCTGTGGAACCTCACTATTTTGCAGGGTTCACAGGTGGCCGTAAATCATTTCTCCCAGGAACCACTTCGCGGAAGACTGTGGTGCAGAATCATTTCCTGGCCTGCCTGGAAAACGCGATTGTAGGTAAACTTTCCGGGAATCCGGTACACGAGGACATGATGGAGGGAGCGGCATTGCTTGCTGAACGGACTGAGATCATTATGATTAACGGAGTTTTTGGAAGTGACAAAGTTTTTTGCGGATCCTATGATACTTCTTTTTACAAGGCTGTAGAGCTGGCGGAGTTCCAGTGTGGTATCAAGGTAGAAAGGCCATATTCTTCTCTGGAGGTTCGACCTGGTAAGAGTCTGGAGATAAGTCTTTATCAGGCAATTAAAGCGGTATTCTTGTGGGAAAAGGCAGTGGAAGACCAGGGCGAACTGGTTCTTGACGCAGAATGCAGTGAAGGGCTTGGCGCCAGGCAGATGGAGAACATTCTTCTTGCTTCCAGCGGTTTCTTTGAAGTACCGGTTTCAGCAGAAGAGTATTCTCTTGGCGATCATGCTGTTATTCGTCTGAAAAAGATCAGGAGCAGGATAAATCTAACCTTCAGAACTGAAATTGATATGGGGAGGTTTGGATTCTCCACTCCTTCATCTTCCTGCGAAACAACAATAGAGAATGCCGGTTTTTCTTTTCCGGTCATTGGAGGAACAGATGCATAACACTTTCAGAAGGCGAATGGTATTTGTTCTTTTTGCAAGTATCGTGATCTGGGTGTTCTTATGGTACTCGCATGATCTGGTCAACCAGTTGAACCAGTCCAATAAAAAGGACTGCGAAACTATTGCATGGCTCTGGGCAGGAGTTCAATATCCCTTTAGTATTATCGGTGATGAAGCCGGGGTAATGTCTTGTACTGTTTGCGGCTACCCCCGCGAGAGAATTGACCTTTCAGTAGAGAGAAGTTTACTTTTTTGTCCGATCTGCTCAGACTCAACTATTTTTATTCATACTGCTCGACTTCTTCCCTCGGAGAGAGAAGAGGTAATTGATTTTACCAGGAGACTTTTTGGAGATCTGGTTACCAGACTTGATTTCCCCACAATTTTTGCTGACCAGGATAACAACCCGCAGATTGCCGATGGTGAGGTTGTTGATGGATTTCCCGGGGACAGGATAATTGAGCTTCGCAAAAGAATGGATCTGCTGGCGGAACAGAATGAACCGATACCGATTATTGCAAAAGGCGATACAATTGGTCATCTGTTTTACGGCACTTCCACATTAGATGCCGAGATGAGATTGATTCCTTTTGTAGAGCTTGGTCTGCTGCTTCTTATTGCAGCAGTTGTATTCATGTTTCTCAGGTCAGAGATCTCCAGAGACAAGGATCTGTCATGGGTGGGATTTGCCAGAGAAACTGCACATCAGATAAGCACTCCTCTTTCCTCTCTTATGGGGTGGATCGAACTGTTGAAGGAAGATCCTGAACTATCCGGTAATTCTGAGCTCGATGAAGCGCTTGTGCACATGGATGCTGATGTCAACAGGCTTAACAGCATAGCACAGAGATACGGGCAGATGGGCAGACGACCCAGACTGAAGCCCATAAGCATAGAAAAGACCGTTTCTGAGGTTGTTGATTATTTCAATGCAAGAAAGGGCCTTCTGGGTACCGGTGTGACCCTTGAAATTGAACAGAGTGCGGATGAACACATAATCAACGGGAACTCTGTTCTGCTCGGCTGGGTTCTGGAGAATTTGATCAAGAATGCAGTCTCGTCCTGTGCAAGTTGTTCAGAGGGGGGAAAGGTTATTGTGAGCTGTGAGTATACTCACCCTGGAGCAACAGAGATCGAGATCAGAGTTTCTGATCAGGGCCGGGGTATTCCATACAGCGACCAGGGAAGGATATTCCAGCCTGGTTTTACCACCAGGAAAGGTGGATGGGGGTTGGGGCTTTCTCTGGCCAGACGAATAGTTGAGGAGTATCACAACGGTTCTATCCGGTTGCTTTCCAGTACTCCTGATGTGGGCACGGTCTTTAGTATTCTTCTTCCTCTGAAAGGTGGGGATGACCAATGATAACCATACTATGGGTTGATGATGAGATAGATCATCTTCAAGCTCATATCCGCTTTCTTCAAAAAAGGAATTATGAGGTTATTTCTGCCAGCAGCGGGCGGGAAGCTCTGGAGATCCTAAAAAGTATACGGGTCAACCTGGTGTTAATGGATCAGATGATGGTGGGTATGGATGGTCTTGAAACTGTTCATGAGATCCGAAAAAGCTACAAAGATCTGCCGATTGTCATGGTTACGCAGAGCGAGGAAGAAGAACTGATGGATAAGGCTCTAGCAGGAACTATTGCAGATTTCCTCACGAAGCCGGTTAACCCCAGTCAGATCCTTCTTGTGTTGAAAAGGCTTCTTGAATCGGGAAAACTTAAAGTGGACAAGGCAGCCATTGAAGTGATTACGGAAACAGAAATGATTCGTCGCAGAAAAGACAACAGCTTCTCCGACTGGACTCACCTCTATCACTCATGGATGGAAAAGGACACCAGCCTTGGTGGAATACTTGATCAGAAACTTCACGGTATCCAGGGAGGAGGGTTGGATCAGGTTGAGCTTGGTTTCTCGCGATTCATCGAAGAAAACTATCCGAACTGGCTGGCATCACCGGAATCCGCCCCACTTATGGCTCACAATGTTCTGGAAAGGAAAGTTATTCCGGAGCTTCTTAAGGGGGCCGGTGAAGTAGTTTTTCTTGTTGTTGACTGTATGAGGCATGATCAATGGCTTCTTATGGCAAAATTCATTGAACACTGGTATCACAGAGAGCCCGGCTTCATGGTTGCAGGTCTTCCCTCCGCAACTCCATACAGCAGGAATTCGATTTTCAGCGGGCTGGTGCCAAGAGATATCTGGAGGTTTTACAGAACCCGCTGGATTGAAGAATATGGTTGTCCCGGGCTTAATTCCTATGAACAACTGCTGCTCAATGACGCAGTGGGCAGACTTGGATGGAGAACAGGTAAGAATGCAGTTTACACAAAGAT
>JAGLDB010000360.1 GCA_023145935.1 Candidatus Sabulitectum sp.
CCCCTGCTCAGGAAGGCAGAAGCGTTGCCAGGGCTGCTGGATTGCTCGGCGTTCTTACTTTCATCAGCAGAATTCTTGGCCTGGCAAGGGATGTTGGACAGGCGGCAATACTGGGTACAGGAATGGCTGCCGATGCTTTCACTATAGCCTTTATCATTCCAAATATTCTTCGCCGACTATTCGGAGAAGCCACAGTAGCTTCAGCACTGGTTCCCACTTACACTGAAACCCTTCTTAAAGATGGAAAGAAAGAAGCTGGAGAGCTTGCAGGGAAGATTCTTACATTCGTTGGTTCTGCTCTGGTGATAGTTGTGCTTCTTGGAATGCTTCTTGCACCTGTTCTTGTAGATCTGTTCGCCGCTGGTTTCAGCCAGGAACCTGGAAAAACAGAGCTGACAATTCAATTGCTTCGTCTTCTGTTCCCGTACATTCTTTTTGTGGGAATTGCTTCTGTCTGCATGGGAATTCTTAACAGCCATCGGCATTTCCTGGGACCAGCTCTTGCTCCAATCCTTTTTAATGTTTCCGCTCTTATGGGTTTGTTTGTTCTGGCAGGTATGTGGAAGGCAGATATGCCTGTATGGGCTTATTCAACCGGTGTACTGGTAGGAGGAGCCCTTCAGCTTGCCATACAGATACCGTTCATGAAAAGCAGAGGGATCAGCTTCAAGCCGGACTTCTACTGGAAAGATCCCAGATTCAAGCGGGTTCTTCTTCTGGCAGCACCTGCACTTGTGGGGCTGCTTGCTGCTGAAGTTAACATTCTGGTAGACCAGCTGATAGCATCATTGCTTTCACAAGGAAGTGTTGCTGCTCTGTCGTACGGGTTAAGGGTGACCCAGGTTCCACAGGGGATCTTTGCCGTTGCTCTTGCAACCGCACTTCTTCCAACCCTCAGCAGGCAGACAGCAATGGGAAAGCTGGATGAAGCCGGTCGAACACTTGGTTTCTCTACACTGATAATAACCGGCATCATGCTTCCGGCAGCTCTTTATCTTGTTGTTATGGCCGAACCGGTTATCAGAGTAATGTTTTTCAGAGGAGAATTCACCGAAACTTCTTTGCGACTCACTGCGGCTTCTCTTCGCTACTATTCAATGGGAATGGTGTTTTATGCAGCTGTAAAGATCACAGCTCCTGTCTTTTACGCATTGAAAGACACGAAGACTCCGGTCAAGATCGCAATTGGCTGTATGGGGTTGAACATTGTTCTTAACGCAGCTTTTACTTACGCTTTTATCAAGACAGGAGTTGCCGAACCCCTTGCGGGTCTGGCTCTTGCAAGCAGTATTGCTTCTGTATTCAATCTATGGCTTCTCAAGCACAAACTTAAAGGAAAAGTAGGAAAATCAGGAGTTTCTTCTAAATCATGGATTGCACTTTACCTCAGTGGCGGCGGAATTTTCCTGCTGTTGCTTCTGGTGAAACCGGTAGTGGAAAAATTTGTTCAGGCAGGAACCCTGCCCGGAGGAATTTCCATAGCAGTATCCGGAATTCTGATAATGGTTGTATCTGTTGGTCTGTTCTTTGTTTCCGGGGGAGACCAGGTAAGGGAGACAATTATGAGAGTTATCAGGCGTGACCGCTGATTCTTTAAGAAGATCCGTATCCACCGCACCTGATCTTCCCGGAGTTTACAGATTTATTGATGACTTGGGAAAAACCCTGTACATAGGCAAGGCAAAAAGTCTTATCAACCGCCTTAGGGGGCATGTTTCCAATCAGGGTGATCTGCGACACCGAGTTCTTCTGGAAAAGGCCATAACGGTACATTGGACGGTGACCAGAACTGAACTTGAAGCGTTGATCCTTGAGGCGGAACTCATAAGAACTCACAAACCGCC
>JAGLDB010000361.1 GCA_023145935.1 Candidatus Sabulitectum sp.
CGGTAAGAGAAGACACAAGAACATCGCCACCGGGAAGAACAACAGGAGAATAGAATCTGAACCCTGATACCACAGTGTCCTCACCGCTTTCCAGAGAAAGGATGTGAAGGTCATCTCCCCTGTCTGTGAAGGCCGCCAGACCATCCTCTACACTTACATGAAAAGCGGAAATCTGAACGCCCACAGACGCTCCGTTCATAAACAGGTACCCATCCACGGTATACCACAGATCGCCGGAAGAAGACATCCACGGTGCACCTGTATGCTCATCAGAAATAACTGTAAACTCCCCTGTAAGCAGATCCGCCTGCACAAGCCCGAGGGAAGATGAAACAAAAACAACCTTCATATGACCAAATTCAGAATTGCTCAACCTCTCTCCAGGCTGGGCTTCCACTGTGAAAACAATCTCGCCACCGGTGTCCAGTACAGATATAGCTTTACCACCCGTGGAAAGAAATGCAGCAAACCCTCCTGAAGAGATCATGGCAGGCATTGCAACCAGAACAGCAGTAAAAAAAACACTCAACATAATTTCTCCATTCGCTTATCCGAATATGACTACCTGAAAGGCAAAACACAAATTATATTCTGCTAGCGAAGTTCTGCGAATCACCCTCTGATTCAGTTTGAGGTTGATTATTTGGGTATCGACTCAAAGTTACACTTCATTCAGTCATTTAGTATAGAAAAAAGGAGAGTTTTGCAGACATCCGGACTATCAGAGAGCCCAGCAAGAAACAAGCTGTTCTACGCTGGAATGTTTGTGTTCCCTGCTCTTGTAGTAATTGCATCCTTTCTCTTTCCTGCAATCCTTGGACGAAACTCCAACTGGTTTGGCATTAACCAAATAGCTCATATTAACATCGTGTCGGTTTTTCAAATACTGGCTATATCAGCTTCCTTTATCACAGGGTGTGTATTGCTTCTTCGCAAAGATCACTGGCGAATTGCAGGAGGAATACTGATTCTATTCATTATGTTCACTTTCAGAAGCAACACAATGAACCCTGATGGAACAGATCTTATATGGAAAATACCAGCCGATGTTGATCGAGTTGGTGCCCATGTTGTGCATGACGAAATGCTGGAACTCTACACCCACTCTATTTTCTGGAATACACTTAATAAACTGGAGGGGGGGGTATCGGAGTTGCCCTTTCCTATCAGATTCTTTCAGCATTTAGTGGAGTGGTGTTTCTTGTTTTACTGGTAAAGTATGCAAAAGAAAACATCCAGTCAAATCAGCTTCTCTTCATACTGCTTGTTTCCTGCGGAGGCTTTATTCAGCTTTTCTTTGGTGATGTTGAAAACTACTCCGTCACAGCAGTTCTTGTAATGTGGTACTTCCTCATAGCAGCAAGAACCATTAACGGAAAAGCCTCACTGGTAACCGCTTCACTTATTCTGGGTCTTGCCATGTGTTTTCATCTTGAGGCCGGTTTTCTTCTGCCTTCTCTTGCCTACCTGATTTACAAATTAAGAAAAAGGGAGAAACCTGCATTATCCTTTGCGATAATGATGATTCCAGTTGCGATGACTGGGATATGCATGGTTCTTTTTCACCTGTCAGGTATACTTCCTGTTGAAAATCTATGGCTTTACAGCCATGCAACTGCTCATGGAGGAAACATTGCTTCCGTTATTCCTCCACTGACAGTTCCCTATTATCTGGAAATGCTCAACCTGCTGATTCTACTCTTTCCTTCAGTTCTTCTGCTACCTCTTGGCCTGATACATGCAAAGGGTAATGCAAGCAGGAATATTGGTTTTCTCATATCTGCCACCGGGTTCCTTCTGCTACTGCCTCTGGGCTGGAAAGCAGCATTGGGAGTGCT
>JAGLDB010000362.1 GCA_023145935.1 Candidatus Sabulitectum sp.
GAACTCTACCAGTACACAAGTTCACTGCGTTCACTTACCCAGGCCCGTGGCAGTTTCACTCAGGTATTCTCACACTACGAGGCAACACCACGCGAGGTCCAGAAGAAGATCATGGAAGACTATCAGAAAGACGAGGAGTAGAATAATGAAACGCTTCACAGCTCTGCTGCTCCTTATTCTTTTTTCCAACCTGGCTGTGGCGCATCCATTTGCCTCCGGCGGGGGAGGGTCATCCTCCTCCGAAGAAACAGACCTTACGATGATCATTCTGGTTGTTGTTGTTGCCGGCGTGGGAGCCCTGCTTCTCACAGATATACTGTCTGACGATTCTACTGATTCCCAGGATGCCCTGTCTGGAGACGAGGAAGAGATCCTCAATGAAGAAACCGGTGTTAACTGGGAACAGCTGAATGGCAGTGAAGAACAGGAAGATCTACCTGTTCTGGCAATTTCAGTATTCCACGGTGCAAACGGTAGAGATCTGGCAACATACTTCAGTAATCTCATTGCTCAGGGAAATGGGCTTTACTACGATGTCTATTCTGCGCCTGTATCCTTTGGAGAAATGAGTTCTGCTGAAGCCGCAGCTACCGGGTTCTCTTTTCTTGACTGCCAGTGGTTCATTGCCACAGCCTCTTCCGGACTGGAGCTACACAGCGAAGATTCTGAAGACCCTGTCTGGTTCTTTAACAGTACAGAATTGGATTCCACAACAGTCAGAGAAGCTTCAGCAAGTTTTCTGGAGTTCTCTATGGGTTTAGATCTGTAGCTTTCTAAGGGAAATCTATTCAGTAATAAGGCATTTGAGCAAGACTGTTCAAACTGCAGTCTTTTGTATATATATACGTAAGTTAATAGTTTAGTCATACTTTCATAAAAGGAGAAGCGATGAGGTTTGTTGCCATTCTTGCATTAACGGTTCTTTCTCTTGCGTTTGCAGGTGAGTTTACTGTAAATGTTCCATTCTTACCATCGGATGTCGAAATCGGCCAGATGGGTAATTACTCTTCTGTTACCATACCGGGAGAAGCATCAATTGGCAGAATCGGAGCCCCTGCGCTTCCTGCAATTAACTTGCCTGTTGCCCTTCCAGCCGGTACAAAGGCAACTGGAGTTGAAGTTGTAAATGTTTCATGGCAAGCCCTTAGGGGAAACCACACCGTTCTTCCAGCCACACAGCCTGTGCCGCTTAGCCTCATGGGTGAAACTTTTATTTCTCTCCCTGCTCCCGATATGACCATCTACAACTCTTCGGAAAGCTTTCCTTCCACACCGATCAGGTTTGAAGAGTCTTCAATGCTTATCGGCTTTCCAGTGGCCTATGTAAACTTTTTTCCTGTAAGATGGAACCCTGCTTCAAAGACAATTGAAGTAGTAAGCAGTCTTCAGATCAGAGTAACAACTGAATACACCTCAGACAATTATTCAGTAAGAGCACGCTCTGCACAGAGTGAGGCCCGCACCAGAATAATTGTTGAGAACACCGTTGTAAACCCGGAAATGGTCCAGGCCAGTGGCGCAACCATTGTTGCCAGCCGTGACCTAGTCTACGGTGAGTATGTAGTTATCGCAACACCCACCTACCAGAGCTACGCGCAAACTTTTGCCGACTGGAAGACCCGCAAGGGAGTTCCTACCAGCGTTTACACAACTACCTGGATTCAGTCACAGTATTCATGTGCAGACCTTCAGCAGGAGATCCGTGCTTTCCTTACAGACTGCCGTGATGAAGGTGTTGAATATGTTCTTATATGGGGTGACGACAACATCATCGCCGGTCGTAATTCCAGAATCCACTACTCTACCTACACAGAGTACCCTCCAGTAGA
>JAGLDB010000363.1 GCA_023145935.1 Candidatus Sabulitectum sp.
AATTCAAGGATCTTGTTGAAAAAAGAATTTCCAAAAGGAATCACAGGGAATTCGGTTTTGAATACGAGCTGATTGCGGATAAACCCCTTTCCAGGGAATATCTGGAAAGAATAAAAAATGCTCTTCCGTCACTGGGTTTTCACAAAAGAAACGGACAGATAATATGCGATCAGGGAATGTACATAACCTTTGAGCCCGGTGGTCAGCTGGAATTCAGCAGCCCGCCTATGGGAGCAGATGAGATTGATGTCTTTGATTTTCTTCTGAAGATAATTGACCGAACCGTAGCAGGCATCAGTGTGAAAACATCTGTCAACTACCTTCCAGTCCCTTTCATTCCAGACAGAGGAAATGCTCCAATGTTGCTGGAGGCGAAGCGATACCATGATCTGCATACACTTCTGGGCAGTATAAGTGATCGAGGTAGAGAGATGATGAAGGGCACTGCTGCAATCCATCTGCATGTTTCATTGATCAACTTCGACGAACTTCTTAGAATATGGTCGTTCATGTGCGCACTTTCCCGTGAAGAAAATTTCGCAATGGGAGAAGAGCGCAGAGATATCTGGAGCAAAACAGATCCGTCCCGCTGCGGGCTCCGCTGCACAAGATCCGAGGATATTCTTACCTCAGAGCTACTCTTTGAAAAACTTATCTGTTTCGCTTTGTTCGCGCTGGAGCTTAACAGCGGAATCCCATTTGGAAGCATTAGACCCGGTCCTTCATTTGAAGAATTTCTTGTTCACTTCACAACGATTTTTACCGATGTCAGACTTAATACCAAGGGCATGACACTGGAGCTCCGTACCCTTGATTCCCGCCCGCTCCATATGTTCAGAGAAACCTGGATCACTTTCCTTGATATGGTTCAGCAAGTCATGGATGACAAATTTCAATTATGATTGGCATTACATCATTCAAGGGAGAGCGCAAATGGAAGAAACAAATATTTCAAGAGATTTTATAAGGGAAATTATAGATGCAGATCTTGCTTCTGGAAAACACAGTGAGATCGTAACAAGATTCCCGCCGGAGCCAAATGGATACCTGCACATCGGACATGCAAAATCCATCTGCACAAATTTCGGCATTGCCGAAGAATTCAAAGGAAAATGCAATCTTCGGTTTGATGACACAAACCCTGTGAAGGAAGACATAGAGTATGTGGATGCCATCAAAAATGATGTGAGGTGGCTTGGATTCAAATGGGACAGTCTTCACTTTGCTTCAGATTATTTTGACCGGATGTACATGCTGGCTGAACAACTGATCAGCATGGGCCTGGCCTATGTGTGCGATCTTTCACCGGAGGACACAAGAGCCTACAGAGGCACTCTGACAAAACCGGGAAGGAACAGCCCTTTCAGAAACAGATCAGTTGAAGAGAATCTTGATCTTTTTCGGAGAATGAAAAACGGAGAATTCCCCGAGGGAAGCAAAACCCTGAGAGCAAAGATTGACATGACAAGCCCTACCATGTGCTTGAGAGACCCGCACATGTACAGAATTCTTCATAAAGACCATCACAGAACAGGCAGCAAATGGTGTATCTACCCCATGTACGACTTTGCCCACTGCCTTGAGGATTCCACCGAGGGAATTACTCACAGCATCTGTACTCTGGAGTTCGAAGTGAATCGCCCACTGTATAACTGGTATCTGGAGAAGCTGGATATTTTCCGGTCCAGGCAGATCGAATTCGCCAGACTGAACCTCAGTTACACAGTGTTGAGCAAGCGTTTTCTTAGAAAGCTGGTTGAGGAAGGTTTTGTTAACGGATGGGATGACCCGCGGATGCCCACCATCAGTGGTCTACGCCGCAGGGG
>JAGLDB010000364.1 GCA_023145935.1 Candidatus Sabulitectum sp.
TCATTATTTCTGAGATTATTTTGTTTAACCCATCGTATTCAGTTTTTGTTATTTCTTCCAGACCCTCTTTAAGAAGAAGACCAACCAGATGCTCAACGAACTTGAT
This sequence comes from Candidatus Sabulitectum sp., assembly GCA_023145935.1. The sequence goes on from JAGLDB010000364.1 coordinate 107, forward strand.
TCTTTCATTCCGGGAAACTCCCGGCAGAGCCATGCTGACTCAACACGGAAGCATTGTGACCATACGGTCCGCGCACATACCCATCATTTTATCAGGGATATTCATTAGTTCTCCTGGTGGTTTGTGTAGGTTAAGGGTCCTTCATGCCAGCCGGTCTCATCAAGCCATTGCTGCGGATAGCCCACTTCGTGTGCCATATGTCCCGGAGAGTTGATATAGCCGTCATCATACTTGACGATCATAAGATCTGCAAAACTCCACCATGCTGAAACAACGCTGTCTGCATTCGATTCACAGAAGTCAGTAATGAAAACTGTGCATTCATCAGCTCCGTAAGTATTGAAGATATCCAGAGCACTCATATCGGAGATTGCGATCTTCCCGATTTCCTGTACTTCGATTTCTTCCTGTATTTCCTCGATGTCCTGGCTCATATAGCTGTATTTAACTGCAGCCCAGTTGGCAACGAAATTAAATGCCCACCAGGCACTCTCCCTGGAATAGACACCGGGATTGCAAGTCTGGTAAACATCCGGCAGATCACTTACTCCGCAGTAGAAAGGAACAAAGCAGGTTTCAGCTGGTTTGTCTGGCCCGAACCAGGTAATCCCTCCAATGGGGTCTGGCAGCCATGATCTTCCCTGATTCACATAAACATAACCGCAGTAATCCACAGAGAGGGGTCTTTCCCACGCACCCTCCAGTGGTCGATCGGGGTTGTTCACATCTCCGCTTCCGTCAGCAGGGCCATAAAATCTATAAGGGTATCCGAAAGGACCTGCAGCTATACCCGCAGTCATATCGAACTGGGTACCTTCGTAATGGTCTCTATGAAGCCTCATCACATCACGAAGAGCCAGAGGCTGATCCGGTTTGATGCTGAACGGGTAGTAGCGAGTGAACCCATCTTCAACCCAGGGGCTTAATTCAAGAGAAGGAGCCACAAAGGTCATTACCCGCCAGACTCTTCTCAAGCTGTAGTACGGATGGTTGTATTCACCTTCAGTTACAGCCCTGAGCCAGTCCATCTCGCCATCAGACGAACTCCACCAGCCAAGAGCTTCGCATTGATCAAACAGGTTGGAAGAGTGCAGAAAAACAGATTCATCGTCTGAAATATCTCTGATCCTGAATTCATTGGCAGCAACAAATATTTCACCGTCTGGAACCTTCTGAGCAACCCACAGTCCACCGGTACTGTCTGAGGTTCCGCAACACATTTCCATGACCCATGCCTCTTCGGGGTCTCCAAGAAGAAGGGTCTCTCCCGGGCCATAATAACCGTATTCCTCAATCAGCGAACCTATCAAAAGAACTGCTTCTTTTGCAGTAGAACAGCGCTCCAGTGCTACTCTGGATAACTCTGCAGAATAAAAGATCCTTTTACCGGGAAGAGGTCCAAGCTGTATTTTCGCACCGCAGGTGCATTCTCCGATCATCAGCTGATGTTCATTCATTATGCCGAAACTGCCATCAAAATACGCATATGTATGCTCAACCTGCGGGATCTCTCCAAGGGGGATGCTACTTGCGTAATCCGGTGTATTGTATGTTGAGCCGCGTTCATCACAGACAATACGGGGGTAGGAAAAGCTGTTGTACTGTGGAAATTCTCCCAGGGCGCTTGCAGAACAATATACAGGTCGCATTGAGCCGGGCTCATGATCAGCAGCAGGAACAAACACCAGCCTTTGATCGGACAGTTCGT
>JAGLDB010000365.1 GCA_023145935.1 Candidatus Sabulitectum sp.
CAGCAGTTTCTTTTTTTCCTCTGCCCTGCCCACAAACCTGCCTGATCGGAAATCACTTCCGGCTTCTGTAACAGAGTCGCTGATCCTGTAACACTGTTGAGGATCTATGAACCCCTTAAGGTGCAGGGTACGGCCGTGTTCAGCTTTAAAGAATTGCTGCGCAAGCTCTACGTATTGACTATTTACAAGGATCTCTCCTTCTTCAGCTCTGCCACACAACCTTGAAGCCAGGTTAACCCTGCTTCCAAGTACTGTGTAGTCACATCTGTTTCCGGATCCGATAAACCCTGCGTATGCCGAACCTGCGGATATCCCTGCTCGAAGAGAAGGAAACAGTTTCACCAGGCCGGTAACAAGCTCACCACATCGTCTTGCATCGCTTTCATGAGCTCTGGGTGCTCCAAAAACTACAAGTGCAGTAGCTCTTTTCCCTCGAAGATATGTCCCATTCAGAAAGCCATCCATTGCTGATGTGAAATCACATACTGACTTAAAGAAGCCCTGCGCCTGCTCAATGGAAGAAACCTGAAGAGAGAGAAATGCCGGAAAAACAGTTCGAAATTCCCCGCCAAACTCTTTCCCGGTTATTTGTAACGGGAAAAATCTTGAACCTCTTCCAACTGCTTTCTTCCAGTTGTTCGTGCTGGAAAGACTGTAGTCAAGGCTGAATGCATCAGCTACTGAAGCACCGTGAAAAAGCTGATACAGAATACCATCTGACCCGCTGACTCCCCATTGAACATCACCTGAACCGGAAGTTGCTGAGAATGTAATTCCCTCTCCGACTTTTTTTGAAACTTCTTCAAGAAGCTGCTGAGAACGGTGAAGCAATTCCGGTCTCTCTCCACGAAAAACTGCCAGCGCAGCATCCCCTTCGAACTCAGCAATAAACCCTCCCTCTTTTTCTATGAATTCAATAAACGGAGAGAATGACCTGCTGAGAATGCTGGAGATCCATTCTGCTCCACCATCACCAAGACGCATTGCCTGATCGGTTAAGCGGGTAAAGCCTGTCATATCTGCAAGAATTACGGTTGCAGGAAAAGAACCGTTTGAGATCCCGTCACTAAGATTGTTTAGAATAAAACTGGAGACAAGCCTACTTTCTGTCACTCTCCACCTCCAGCAGGTACATCTTCATGGCTCTCCCGCCCTGGTACGAACCGACTGCGCCATCTGCCCTTACCACTCTGTGGCAGGGGATGATCAAAGGGAACGGATTTGAAGACATTACATTCCCAACTGCCCTGGCAGCTCCGGAATAACCTGCTTTCGCAGCAAGCCTCCCGTAGGAGATTGTCTCTCCCCGTGATACATCTGACAGCGAGTACAGTACTGCTTTTCTAAAATGAGATATGGTTCCGAAATCCAGGTATCTCAGGGGGAGAACTCCCGAGTCACCCTGGGCAAGAGCTGAAAGTTCTGCTGCTACAGTATCCCTGAAACTGTCGCAACCAGGCAGCGCATCGGGATATGCTTTTTCCATTCTCTGTTCAGCTGTGATCAAGCCCGAAGCAAGGAAAACTCTGTGGAGCATCTCTCCGCTCCAGACAAAACAACCAGGTCCATACATAGTATTAAACTCAGAGTAGTTCATCAAATTTTATTGCTGCTGAATATGAGCGCCTGCCCAGTCCAGGATTCTGTTTCCGCCTCCAGTTTTCTGTACTGTCCACGGGTTATCTCTGATACAATTTTCTCCCAGAAATCCATAGATGGTTTATTCTCAGGGTGCTGAACTATCTCCCATTTACCGGGATACAGATCAAATACTTTCCGGGCAGCTGCTTCCCCCACCCCGATACGGCGGTA
>JAGLDB010000366.1 GCA_023145935.1 Candidatus Sabulitectum sp.
GCATCCATCCGTTTGCTTTGTAGATCGTGCCGGGATTGCCATCTACAGTAACTTCCCAGTTTGGGTACCATGAGTCAGCAAGAACTAGATAGCATGCTCCGGAAGTCTCAGTTTGTACCGTGACATGTTCAGGCAGATCAACAAGTATTTCTGCTCTTCCCACCACGCCATCATAGCTGGATGGACCATCAACAATATATGATCTGATCTGCGGATCAATTCCACTCTCAATGGCCTCAAAGCCATGATCAACAGAGCCTTGAACAACTGATCTTGGAATAAAAGCTCTTGGCATGGGATCGATAGGATAGCCTGGAATGTCTTCTGCCAGTGCAGGACGGAGTTGTTCCCAGCCGATAGAGCCCTCAGCAGAGGCATAGGCTGTCATTGCAGTCTGTCTTAGAACCCATGGTGATGAGGTTCTCACAAGAGCCATCAGCCGGTCTGTGGCAGCGGGTTTTGCTGCATGGTAGCCGTACACGGATCTGATTCCAAGGGGAACCAGCTGGTTACCCCCGGGGAACACACGACCTTCGCCTGTGATTTCTCTCAGCATAGGAGTATCGGGGAACATTGATTCGATTGTTGTTGAATTCAGATAAACCTGAAAATTTCTGTTGAAGGGGATCAGCTCAAATGAGGAAACAGCAACCACAACAGCAGCAAAGAACCAGGCGGATCCCTTACCGTTTTTCACCATCAGTACCAATGCTGCAAGAAGGCCTGTTACTGTGAAAGCTCTTAGAAAGTCTTTTGAAAGAAGTGCAACTCTTCTTGCTATCACAGCCCCGAACCTGGAAGGATCTGCAATACCGTTATCTGTCCACCAGGATGCCTGCATCGCCCGTGAAAGAGGATCAGCAGCAAGCATCAGTATCAGGAACAGTCCGGAAGCCCCGGCAAGAGTGATCATTACCTTCTTGAGCTTAGCAGCATGGAGTCCTCCCGCAAAGAGAGCGTCAAAGCCCATCCCTGAAGCCAGCGCAAGAGATGATGTAGTTACAAAAGCCGCCATATGAGGAGCCCGGAGTTTTCTGAATATCGGAATAACTTTGTAGAGCAGAGAGAATACAGGGGTGTATCCGCCCCAGGAAACAATGGCTCCTGTGACAGTCAGAGTTAAAAGAGCCCACTTTATCTTCCTGTTTTTCCCGAAGATCAGTCCCATTAGACCAAGTGTAAAAAAGGCAACACCCATGAACTCACTGGATAACCTTAGTCCCAGTCTGCCGAAGTAAACTGGTATGCCGTTGACCATGCTGTCTGTGAATCCATGTCTCAATCCGAACATGCCTGGAAGAAACATGGTCAGGGTCTCTTCCGGGGCAAGAGAATAGCTGGAAGCAGCTTCAAGAGAAAGATTTTCTCCCCTGGATGTATGAGCGCTGAACAGATAGCCGGGATAAAGCTGAACAGCAGCAAGAGCTCCTCCAAGAAGAAGAATTCCAGCCACCCCGGCAAGGCTGGAGGAGATGGATCTTACAGCGGGTATTTTTATCAGATACAGAGAAAGTACAAGAGCACATCCGGCGGAGTACAGGATCATCTGAGGATGACTGGAGAGACCCTGCATACCAATTGCCAGTGCGCCGAAACCGATGTATTTCGTATCAGACTTTCTTGACCACATGACCACAGACCACAAAAGCAAAGGAAGCCATGCCCAGCATATGATCTTGCTTCCGTGACCGGCATAGAAAAGGGTATTGGCCCAGGCACCGGAGGCATAGGCGAATGCTCCCACCAGTGATCCCCACCGTGAGATCCCTGTGGATTTCAGAAAGAGCCATGCAAA
>JAGLDB010000367.1 GCA_023145935.1 Candidatus Sabulitectum sp.
ATGTACAAACATCTCATTGTTCTTTTTGTTATGCATATGAAATCTTTTACCGGTGCTGTTGCCGGTGAGTGGGAATCTAACCGTCTCAAGCTGATCTCCGGTGTGATTACACTGTCTGTTATGGCTGTGGGTTTCTACTACATGTTTCACGGATTGTTCGGATATCTTTCTTCGCTTGATGTCCAGCTGTTCGGATTCGGTACCGCTCTGGCTTCCCGTCTGTTTGGCATGGCTCTTCTTGCCTTCGGTGTATTTGTAGGGGTTTCTTCTCTTATTACCGGCAATTCTTCTCTCTATAAATCACCTCGTATTACCCTGCTTTTGTCCGCTGCTGTGAACCACTCTTCTCTTGCTGTATCTGCTGTGCTGGAGAGCTGGTTCTTTGCAGGATGGACAATGCTTCTAATGGGTATTCCCATGCTGCTTGCTTTTGCTCACGGCCTGGAGACAGCGGAGGTCAACCTTGTTATGGGATTGTTTCTCTATCCTTTTCTTCTTCTGGTCTGGACCGCCATGGGAACTGTTGTTACAGTTCTTCTGGGCAAATTTGGAGGCACAAACGGCTGGAAGCTTTTCGGAGGTATTGCTTTGATTGCAGGAAGCGGTGCTCTTTTCTTCTTTGCAAGCGGAAGCAGTTCCGATCTGGTTATTGAGGAGGCTCCGGGAATGAAGCTTGGAAGTCTTCAGTCTTTTGTTTCGGATCTTCCCGGACAGAATTCAGGCTACTGGCCTCATGTTCTCTTCCTCAAAGCTATGACTCAGGGAGAGACTAAACCTGCATTAATTCTGGTTTTTGAAGCACTGATATTTTCTCTACTGGCACTGTGGTTCGCTACAAAAAACTATCTTCGATCATGGAACAGAAGCAGTGCAGTTTCAGCCAGGTACCAGTCATCTCAATTCTTCCGCGGCGGGGGAAGAGAATCCACGATATTTCAAAAAGATCTGCTGCTCTTCCTCAGAGATCCTGTTCAATGGAGTCAGCTGGGATTGCTGGCAGGAATGTTTTCCATCTATGTTGTGAACCTGAACAGATTTCCCATTGATTTTTCCAATCCGTACTGGCTGGCTGTGGGGATATTTATAAATATTTCCTTCAGTGCTTTTGTGGTTGCTACAATGATGGTAAGATTTGCTTTCCCGGCACCAAGCATGGAGTCTCCCGGGCTTCATGTTCTAATTCAGCTTCCAAAGGGCAGAGAGCTGTTTTACCGGTCCAAGTGGTCACAGGCCTTGCTGTTCTCTGTGATCCCTGCAAGTATTCTTGCCTGGCTGTCTACTCACAGCATAGGCGCTGGAGTACTGCTGCAGATAGAGTCTGTTGCATGTATCTTTATTACCTCAGTGGTGCTTTCCACCATGAATACTTCTCTGGGCTGTATTTTTCTCCGGCGCGGAGCAGGCAGTGCAGTCAGTGTGAGCAGCGGACAGGGAGGTATTATCGCCGCTTTTGCTTCGGTTGCGTTTGTGCTTTTTATTGTTACAGTACTTTCATGGGTTACACGAAGGTATATGACAGATAACTTTACAGAGATGATGCTTGCAGTACCAGTGCGGAACTCAATTCTTTACCTTATGATCCCTGTGGGTTTTGCTACCGCTCTTTTTTCCTACAAAGCAGGAATAAGCAATCTCAGGAAACGGGTTTTCTGATGGTGCTTATCGGTCTTGATTACGGGAAAAAGAAAACTGGAGTAGCAGTTTTTCGTGAAGGGGTTGTTCTGCCTGTTGATGCTGTATTCGGGTCCTGGGGTAAGATCAGGAGCAGGCTTGAAGAATTATCTGCCAG
>JAGLDB010000368.1 GCA_023145935.1 Candidatus Sabulitectum sp.
GATTCTTTGAAAATAATCTTAAACACAAAAGCATGCAGCCCGTAATGCCTCTTGTTACTAAATATGAGGACTTTCTCACGGTAAGTGATGATGCAAGAAAAGAAGAAAGAATTTAGGGGTTAACTGAATCAACCAGAAACAGCGACCGTGTTCTTTGTTTAGTGAATACTGTGCGGTAATGTATAATGCTCACGTTCAATACACGTCATTTATTGCAACGGTTTTGTCTCTTGTATTGTCAATCAAAAACGAGAGTTGTGTACTGTGTTGCAGATGTGGATACTACAGTTTGAAGAAAGACTTTACCCGTGCCAGAAGGTCTTCTTTGTGTTTCTCACTGGATTTATCCTGGGTCTTGCTTTTGCGGCTGGAAGCTTTTACCCTTGATGCAGCTTGTTCCTCTCTGCGTTTTTCAAGCATTGTGCTCAATGGTTCAACAAGAGCAGGATTGGATTCGAAAAGGGCCTTTAGGCCGTCTTTGTCCACAACCACTACCTGAGTTTCTTCCAGAGCAGTCACAGTGGCAGAACGGGGTTCACCGGTAAGAAGACTCATTTCTCCGAAGCACTTACCCGGACCCAGGCTGGCCAATACAACAGGCTCGCTCTTGCCGGTTTTAAGAGTTATCTCTACGGAACCGGAGCGGATGATGTACAGACTGTCGCCGGAGTCGTTCTGACGCACCATAGTTTCTCCACGGGTATACCTGAGAATTGAGGAATGATCCGCAAGTGTAGTGATATCTCCTTCAGTAAGTGGTTTGAATATTTCAACCTTCTGAAGTTCATTTATGATGTCCGCGTGAAGTTCAGCTCTAAGCTTATCCTCATGATCCGGAGCTACAGTGTGAAGATAGACATCGCTGATAGGGAACGGAATACTCATGCCGGCTCTTTGGAGGCAGTACCAGATCCTGGATCTGACAGCATCGGCAATGTGTGGTTTTCGTGAGAAATCTGTTATCCAGAAGCGGACATCATATTCTATAGAGCTTTCTCCAAAGTCAGAAAGGAAAATTGCAGGTGACGGTTTTGTGCTGATGCCGTTTGTGTCTGAAACTGCACCCAGAAGAACCTTCTTCACTCTTTCAGGGGGATGGGCATAACCGACTCCAACATTGATATGGGTAAGATGGAGCTTTGTAGGCTTGCTGTAATTGGTGACAACAGTTTTTGAAACGGTTGCATTGGGAACCGTCATCAGGTCGTTGTCTCTGGTTCTTATTGTTAGAACTCTCCAGTTCATTTCCTCGATGGCACCCTGAATACCGTCAACCTCGACCCAGTCTTCCATATCGTAAGGGCGCTCAAGCTGAAGCGAGAGCCCTGCAAACACGTTACCCAGAATATCCTGAAGTGATAGGCCGATAACAGCCGAGAGAACTGTTGATGTTACCAGGAAGGCAGTTAGTTTCACGCTGAAGAGAGTATTCAAAAGAACAACAGACAGAGTTGCCATTACGATGAATGTAAGAACATCAATAACAAGCCTGGGAATGGGAAGCTCCATTTGCTTTCTGGCAAGATGTTCCCAGAGGAGAAGAGTTAAGAATTGAAGCAGTGTGTTAGCTGCCATCATTATGGAGAAGGCAAGAAGAATTCTTACGCCCATACCCTCGGAGGGAACTCCCAGCATTTTCAGAGTAAGGTAGATTCCAAGTGAGGTGCCTGTTGCAATTACCCAGAGTTTCAAACGGCTCTGCCCGTCATGTTTTTTTAGAACCCACAGCATAAGACCAACAGCAAGACCCAGAAAAACCGCTTCTCCGAAATGTGTCCAGTTCATGAG
>JAGLDB010000369.1 GCA_023145935.1 Candidatus Sabulitectum sp.
AGAAGTTTCTTTACCGCTTCCGTTGACTCCACAGGTACGGTAAATGCCGCTGAGCAGCCGAAAACGCTGAACATGTCCATGGATATCCTGCTGTCCGCGATTCTTCTGAAAAGTCCCGCAAAAAATACAGATGGTTTTCCTGAACCTGTTACGGTAAATCCGGTTACTGAATGCCCTGCAGCGACACCAACGATGTATCTGGTATCTTCAAGCGGTTCGGTCACAACTTCGGTTACCACTTTCCCTGTTCGGAAGGATCTGACTTTAAGGGCCAGGTCCGAAGCCTGGGCGGCTTCAGCAGCTCTTGGGTGAACAACTTTGGCACCCTGCCACGCCATCTGCCTCAGATCCTCTGCAGAGATCACATCAAGTTCCTTTGCTGACGGTACTTTCTCCGGGTCAGCAGTGTAAACTGAATCAACTGTCTTGTAAAGAAGAACTTCGTCAGCCTTAAGCGCGATACCAAGAATAACCGCCGAGGTATCCGTTCCGCCTCTGCCCAGAGTGTTTATGTGCCCGGAGGAATCAACTCCCTGAAAACCGGCAATGACCACAACGCTGTTGTGTGCCATGGATTCTTCGATCCTGGCAGTATCTATGCTTACTATCCTTGCATTGCCGGATACTCCGTCAGTGGCTATTCCAGCCTCCCAGCCGGTGAGTGCTTCGGCCCTGATACCATTCTCGCGAAGAGTAGAAGCCATGACAAGTGCGCTTATCACCTCGCCGCATATCATCAGCCTGTCCTTCTCCCGAACGGTTGATTCAGCAGAAACCAATTCAAGAAGTGTATCTGTTGCATACGGGTCGCCACTGCGCCCCATGGCCGACACAACCACAATCAGTCTTTCCGCCTCTTGAAGAAGAGAGCTGCAGTGTTTCACCACTGTAGCCCGGTTCTTTTCACTTGCCAGGCTTGTTCCGCCAAATTTCGCAACCAGCAGTTTCTTGCGCAAGGTTAACAAACTCCCTTCCTGTATCATGCCAGGAGAAAAGATCCTGAGCCTTCTTTCGAGCACTGCGGGACATTTCTTCTCTCAGCTTTTCATTATCAATAAGTTCTTTTAGATGCTCGGCGCAACTTTCTGCATCTCCAGGAGCTGTTAAATAGCCATTATAACCGTGGGTAACAAGTTCCGGTACTGCACCTGCATCAACGGCTACAACAGGCAGCCCTGCCCACATGGCTTCTGCTACTGCTATTCCGTATCCTTCCCAGTGCGAAAGATTTGCAAGTATGTGGCTTTTGCTGTAAAGCTCATAGAGTTCCCGTGTACAGAGATGGCCCATGAAGGTAACTCTGTCTCCAAGAATTTCTGCTTCTTTTCGAACCATTTCTGCATAATCTCTGTCTGCCGAATCATCACCCAGGATGAACAGGTGGAATTGCCTCTCTTCCAGGAGAGCGCAAGCCTTCACCAGAGTAAGCTGATCCTTTCTTGAACAGACAGTTCCTACTGAAAGGATCTTCACAGGCAGCTGCTTAGTCGTAAGATCAGTTTCAAAACGGTCAAAGCCCGGAGGAATAACAAAAAGGTTTTTTTCCGGGATCCCAAGAGAAATTACATCATCCGCGGTGCTTCTGCTGTTTACCCATATTCTTTTCCCGGATGATAAAAACCACCGGACTATCCGTTTTCTAACATTGGAAACACCACTGGCCCTGTCATGCCACTCCAGATGATGAACCATATACAGTACAGGAAGCTTTAAGAATGGGATGATAATTCTGAGAGGCACCATAAAGCTGTAGCTTTTGCTCACCACCAGAAGATCCGGCTTGTGTCT
>JAGLDB010000037.1 GCA_023145935.1 Candidatus Sabulitectum sp.
CTGACCAGACTGATGCGTCCTTCAAGCTCTCCCAGTCTGGTGGTTATTGCTGACTCCGTAAGTTGACCGCCAATCATTATTGATGACGGACTGTTGCCCCAGCCGCTGAATTTGTACTGGCTTCTGATGGCGCTCTGGAACGGGCCGAATCTTGTTTCATCTTCGTAGAAATCAGTCGCCTGGCTGAAAGTAACATTGAACATCACATTCCTTGCTACATTCTGAACAGCTCTCAGCCGGGCAGTAAATCTGTCTGGCAGGGTTGCCCCGGTGTAGTCTTCCCCTGTGTAAAGAGAGTATTCCGCTTCAGCTGTGAGAAAGGTCATGGAAGGAAACTTAAGAGGCTCATACCCGGCAGAAATGTCTACACGAGACCAGCTTCTGTCGTAATCAAACCCATCAAGCCTGGTCTGATGCGAGACTCCACCCACGGCAAGATAACCGCCTGCAGGGGTATGCCAAACTGCATCCGCTCCGTAGTTTAAATCAGTCCACTCTGTGTCTTCAACATCCGAGTCAAGGGCTGTGATATCCCTTTTCCAGTATCTGCCTGTACCACTTACCGAAAATACTCCTGGAAGGGAATACGAAAGAGAGAGACCGGGTCTTAAAGCTGAATTTCTGTACCCTTCTCCCAGGGAAAGAGGCAGTACAACCATGGCACTGTCCATATCTTTGTCTATCTGAATCTCCGGGTTCACGGTGAATCCACCGAAGGTGAACCTGCCTTCAATCTGCGCTTCAAGATGATTTCTGTAGTAACGAGGAACAACTGCTCCCTCTCCACTCATAACCTTGTCGGCATCCAGATGGATATTCCAGCTTTCTCCACTGATCCTGAAACCACCCATGCCCCAGTTGCGGATACCTTCTCCATAGTTGATGCTGTCTTTTACAGCACTCATTCGTGCATATCCCTCAAAGTTAACAGCAAAACAAGAGGCTACTACAAGAAGCACTACTGCAAATATTTTCATTAGAATATTGCTCCTTCCGGACAGATCTCAACGCATCGGTTGCACTGGTGGCAGAGTCCCGGGTCGATCACTGCATCGCCATCAATAACTTCTATTGCATTGTATGGGCAGACATCTTCACATTCTCCGCAGCCTACACACCTTGATGCATCCACAGTAAGCATGGCATTTGCAAGAGGACCGTCACAGGCAGTAAACAAAACAAGCCCCATGACCAAAATAAAAAGAAATTTAGTGAATCGCATCATAGGTACACACCCCCTGGCAGAGTCCGCAGTTAATACATTTATCAGGGTCGATATGTGATGTACCGTTTTCAATCACTATTGCTTCAACGGGACATACCACAAGGCAGTCTCCACATCCACTGCATTTATCCTGCTCTACCCAGTATCTCGTTCCTCCCGCTGCAACTGCCGCAGCCAGAAGAACAAGCACTAGAATCAACATCCCTTTTTTCAGCATCAGATCTCCTCTAATTCTTCTTGAATCAGTTCTGTGTTACCATCTTCATCTACTCCGTACAGAGCACAGTCATCCGAGTCAAGAAGTTCGATGGTACTTGTGGGACAACCACTGGCACAAATCCCACAGTTAATGCAAATAGCAGGATCAATAACTGCAAGGTTATTTTCATCCATGGTTATTGCGTCAACAGGGCACTGACCGATGCATATCTGGCAGCTGATACACCCTTCCGGAACCACATAGTAGGATTCTATTACTTCAGCGCTTTCAGGAAAGATCCCGTCCTCTGAATCAATGGTTTTTACAACAGCACCCTTTGCCTGGATCTGCAGCGCGGTAAATTCCAGATCAACTGGCTCCCAGGTGAAGTTGAAAACACCTGCCGTTGCGGCGATAGCAAACACAAGGATCATGGTAGTGCTTTTCAATGAAAGCTCCTTTCGATATACAAATGACCTTTTAAGGTCTTAACGGCTGATCTGTTACCCAGTCTGCTGATACAACACGCCTCTTAAGGGATCGCATGCCTGTATAAGCATGGGGGTCCGGATTGATAATTTCATGGTAGTTCCAGCATTCAAACATACACTGCCCGCAGCTGATACATTCATCGTAGTCTATGTAGATCATATCAGGGATAGAGCCGATGGGCAGAGTATCCTGCCACACAGCATCCACAGGGCAGCCGTAGCCGCAGAAGATATCGGTTCCATCCGCATAGTCGGTAATAATGTAGCAGGCGGATTCATCCCCGGCGGTACAGAGCCCGCAGGAGTTGGTTGGGATGAAAGTGTAGTAGTTGTTGTAGTAGATAAGTCTCCAGGCATCTGCGGAGACAGCGATATCAGCAGAGGGGTTCTCTTCACCGAAGAAGGCCCTTATGCCGAAGAAGTAATTCTTTGCGTATCTGGTTCCGGTAATAGCATCCACAGGGCAGACATCCATACACTGACCACAGGCGGTGCAGAGGTCATAATCTATAATTGCAATTCCCCCCTGGACCACAATCGCATCCATTGGACAGACCTGCTCACAAAGTCCGCAGCCGATACAGGGTTCTTCCTGAACCTCTACACGGACGAACACATAGGCCGTGTCCGCAGGAGCCTGGACAGTTGTCATTACAGTGGCCTGATTCCAGTTTTCTGCTGTTATAGGTGTTTCTGAAGCACGGATCTCATAGTATTGAGCATCAGTCACTTCAGTCCAGCGTAAGGTGAATGCAGAAAATTCTCCTGTCATGTATCCCCAGATGGGATCAACCGCGCCTGCAGTAAAGCCGGAGTCAACAAGAAGAGCGCCGGCACTGACAGCAGTGGGCAGAACAGGGTTCTCAGTTTCGCCGAGGCAGGCAACTAAAGATGCAAGAGCTACAACTGCTATCAGAGCAAAAATATTGTTTTTCACTTAATATGACCTCCATACTATTACGGATATCCCGCGGTTCAATTTATGACTTTTCATTCAATGTACATCCAATAGCCTACTATTGTTCCTCTCGAACAAAGAAGCAAGCGTTTCTGGAAACACTGAAACATCAGGTATGGAACTGATTCCCGATTCGCTATGTTCACGGTGTGATGGTATCTTTCAACCAGGAGGCATACTATGAACAGATGCATCAGGTACATCTTTCTGCTTCTTTTTGTCTCAGCCCGGATTTCTGCAGAGGCTCTCATATTGTATACTTCGGATGCAGGTGAAAGCTGGGACAGAGAAGAGAGCAATACGCTGTTCTGCCTCAATGATGTCGCAATTAGTATTACAACTGGTATAGCAATCTCAGTAGGTGATAATGGAACAATTCTGCGAAGAGGAGAGGATGAAACCTGGGCTGATGTTTCTCCTGAAGGGTTCACTGCTGATCTGTACTCGGTTGCTGTGGGGGTTTCCGGTATGATGGCTTGTGGAGAAGATGGCGCTTTGCTCTCCTCTTTTGACGGAGGCACCGGCTGGAGGATTCTGGATAATTTCCAGCACAGTGGCATTGATCTTTACAGTGTAAATTTTGATCCTACTCATCCCAATTCTTTTCTTATTGTGGGAGAAGATGGCTTCATCTATTCTTCTGAAGATGGTCTGGTTGAAACTGAATCCAGCTCTGATTATGTAGCCTCCTGTGGTACTCTCTGCAATGGATTTCCGGACTTGATCGTTGAAAGGGATGGAAGAGCTTACCGGATACAGAGTGAAAACAATTTCATTATTGACAATACCATTCTCTCAGGGGCAACCGAGATAGTTACCGGTGGAAGCAGATATACTGTTGTGGGAGAGAGGGGTTCAATTTATCGATTGTTGCCGCAGAATGAATGGGAATGCATTGCTCCGATTACTGAAGAGAATCTGAATGATGTAGCTTACATAATGTGGGGTCAGACCCTGTGCGCAGTGGGAAAGAATGGAACGGTACTGATCTCAGAAGATAACGGTCTTACCTGGGAGATATCTAACCCGGAAACCTCCAGAGACTTGAATGCAGTAGCCGGGAATGGTGCAGGGATCGCCTGCATTGTGGGCAGCAGCGTCATGTCAGGTATGGTGAACTTCTTTACAACCAGTGAGGTGTCAGACTGAATGGATCTCAACAGCATTTACACAAGTCTGTTTGCCTTCTTCGGCCCTATGGGCTGGTGGCCCGGAGAGTCATCTTATGAGCATTTCATAGGCTGCATTCTTGCTCAGAACACCAGATGGGACAGGGTTGTTCCCGTTATTGAGAAGATGAAGCAGAAGGATGTTCTTTCTCCTGAAAAATATCTTCAACTGGATTCAGATGATCTGGCAGAAAATTTGAAGGGCTCAGGCACATACAGAATAAAAGCAGAGTATCTTCAAATTGCAGGCAGGTATATGCTTTCACAGGGCTGGGACGGCACTCCTGGATCAGTAACTGTGGAAACAAAATTACTGAGAGATCAGCTTCTTAATCTTAAGGGTATTGGCCCGGAAACATGTGACTGTATTCTTCTGTATGTGCTTGAAAGACCGGTTTTTGTTGTGGATGCTTACACCAGAAGAATTCTTAGCAGACATGGATTGTGCGGTACGAAAACAAAATACATGGAAATACAGGAGTTGTTTCATGGTGTACTCTCTCCGGATGTGGAGATGTTCAAAGAGTATCATGCCCTTCTTGTTGAATGTGCTAAGCAGTTCTGTAAGCCGAAACCTTTGTGTACTGATTGTCCCCTGTTTGAAGGAGAAATACATTTATGATAATCAGGAGTAATGGAGTTCAGAAGCTTAAGAAAAACTTGTTTGACGGAAAAGGAGAAGCTGATATAGAGCACTTGTTCACCGCTGACGAGTTTGAAGCTCCAGTTCGCTTGTGTGCAAGGGTAAGGCTTGCCCCCGGTTGTTCCATCGGATTGCATCAGCACATTAATGAGGATGAGTTGTATTTCATTATCGAAGGGGCGGGAAAAATTTCGGATGGAGATGTTTCACAAAGTGTATCTTCCGGACACTCAATTCTTACAAGAAGTGGAGAGTCCCACTCCATAGAGAATACCGGTTCCCGTGATCTTGTTCTTATTGCGGTCATACCGCAAGCTCACACTCAATAGACAATTCCGTTTATATTTCGTTTCCCTGCGGAGGGGTGCCAGAGCGGTTGAATGGGGCGGTCTCGAAAACCGTTGTCCTCTTTTTGGGGGACCGTGGGTTCGAATCCCACCTCCTCCGCCATTTCAAGTTAAGGGTTACGGTTCGACACCTGATTGACATAGAGCTCCACATGAATGATCCTGCTCCCCTTGAAAGTAAAGAAGCCTGCGCATCCAGCATGGATGATATCCCCTTTCTTTCTGGTCCCAAGAAAGTCTGTGTCCCTGAAGCAGTTCCATTCCAGGTCCACTTCCACAGCCATTTTCCCTTCGATGCTTATGAATTCTCTCAGCCTGATAGTCTCGCGGACCCCGTCGTGGCCTTCATTCTTACCTGAGTTCAAGTATCTGACGATCTCCTCTCTGCCCTTGAACACTCCCAGAGGGGGGTGGGAGAAGACTGCATCGCGATCGTAGTACCTGTCAAAAAAGGCACCCTTATCTTCGCTGTTGTTAAACTTCAATAGGTATTTTTCGAACTGTACTCTTGTCATCTTAAACATCATATCCGCCTCTGTTTGAGAGGATCAAGCAGTCGATCGAGGTCTTTCTCCCGTTCTATGTTCCAGATGCAATGGATGATCTCCTCCTTTTCAGTATCGCTCCCGTCTGGGAAAAAATTAATACGGAACTTGTTTTCCAGCTCTCTGTCGGACAGCGGATCCAGCGGATCCCCTTTGGGGTAGTCGCGACTGCCATTCAGAGTGGTTCCGTCTTTGAGTGTTACTTTGATGCTGCACTGAGATTTTGCGGGAAAAGCTTTTGTCATTTCTGGGTCTTCGGTTACTTTTACATCTTTGATCAAACTGTTTAGTGTTTTGTTTTTGCTGTACAGATCGTTGAAATCATCGTACTCAATTGGTTTAATAAGCGCAGCTGCAACACAGTAAGGGATGGAGTGGGTGCGACCTGTACGGGTATCAGGATGGCTGGATGATGATGTTGCCCCATACTTCAATGCAAGCGAATATGTTCTGACATCGATCGATGATATGGTAGATGGGTCTGGAATCTGTCCGGATAACTCCAGTGCTACATCTATGGGCGTCTGGCAGAAAGTGAATGCAGGCCATTGTTTGAAGATAATTCTGCTCAGGTCCGGAGGCGGGTCGAAGAGCGTGCCGGTATGAGGGAAGAACTTATCTACTCCCTCCTCACCTTCGTAGATCCCGGATGGTCCCTGAAATCCTGCAAGGGTCAGCCTGACCGCCTGCAGTCCTTTAACTGCGCTTGCCGCGTAAGTACAATGCCTCCAATCGGTGAGAGAACCGCATGCAGACTGGTTGGTAGGCAGGCCGAGCATTCCTGCGATACGCTGGGCGTTTGTCAGTTGGTCCTCAGATAACCCCATTGCATGTCCCATGGTGGGAGCTATCCAGAAGGGAGCCGCCCCATCGTGGTCAAACCCGGCGGACTGGGGAGTGTAGTATGCGCCTAAAGCCAGGGAAAGGTAGAAAGCTGTATAGACTGTGGAGAGGAAGCTTTCACCATCCATGCCCATCCAGTCTGCCAGGGTCAGAACCATTGCAACATTGTCCGAAGGATGAATTCCCCCTTGACCGTTGGGCGCGAGGAAAGTGTTCAACAGATCACTGCGACGACCCATGATGGAATTCATGAACAGGGCATCTGAGATACCAGCTTGTTTCTCTATGCCCCAGACTGCCACATCCGATCCGGGTGCGGGGCCCGATGCCAGTCGTTCAAACTTTTGAAGAATGCTCATATCCTGGAGGGATGCACAGATGCCGGCGTATGAGTCAAGGATGTTCCGTTTGAGTATATGGAGAAGCTTCTCATCAAGATCGCTGAAGCTTATGCGTGCTGTTGCCCAGGAAATTACTTTTTCCATAAGCATATTCAAGACCTTTCGATCAATTTGCGTTTATCTCTATGATTTCAGAATTCTTACTGGAAATTTCAGAACAAAAGTCGAAATGACATCAAGAAGGCTTGTTCAGAATTATTTTACAAAATCAGAAACTATTTTTAATAGTTGCCCATGTTGTTCGTGAAAGAGAAGTATCACCATATCCTGTTATTACCATATCCCAGAGAACCCAGTAAAGATCAAGCCAGTAAATATCTCCACCTGTGTCAACTCCAACAGTAAAAGTAAGATTTAGAACCTCTCCTTCTAAGACTGGAAATGTTTCTGATATTAATGTAGTATCAGATCCGTCATAGGAACCAGATCCCATAGAGCTGATTCCATCTTCTACTGAAAGAAAAATGTAGGGAGAGGCCCCGGTATCAGCATCTGCAAGAATTGAAAGATAAGACCATCCATCCATAACACCGCCATCGTATTCATACCCACTCATAAACTCAACTGTAATAGAGTCAATACCAACAGGAAATATCATTCCACTACCCGAAAATGAACTGTAGGAAAAACCTTTTTCATCGGCTTTTATCGGTCCGTAATGTCCACCTGTCGCATCCATTTCCCAGGAGTTTCCCGTCACCCATTCAGCTCCAAGCTCAGTAAACGGGAAATTCCAGACGGTATCAGCCTGACAAACAGCAGAAATAATAAATAGAATAATGATGTTCTTAAACATCTTAGCTCCTTTCATTCTCTTAAAATCCCTCACAATATTCTAAAGCAGAGCAATGTTAATAATAACGGGGTTTAAGGTTAACTGCAAACATGTTTAACTGGTTGCTAAAATTTCTGGGGTCAATATCAATGTCCAGCAGGATACCGTTTTCTTTCAATAGGGAAAGAAATGAAGAATACTCTCTTTCAGGGGTTCTGAGGTTCTGTTTCCGCCCACTGCGCAAGGGAAATGATTTGCCATCTTTTTTCAACAAACTTTACTATGTACAAGCGCAAAGGCATGTGCTATCTACTGTTGACGGAGTGCTTCACAGAAGACTCTGTCTGTAAGGATATAGTTGTGAACTTAACTGATTATCGGAGGTGTAAAATTGAGATCTGCCTCATACACATTTTGTATTGTTCTACTGGGAGCATGCGCATCTGTTTTTGCACAGCCTCCTGAAATCTTGTGGACTAACAGCTATGGGGGTAGTAATGACGATTATTGCCGGTCGGTACTTCAGTCTGATGATGGCGGGTTTTTCCTCATTGGGATGAGTGGATGGGACCTGTCACTGCTCAAGGTAGATGAGAACGGACTGCTTGAGTGGGAGAAGGCATTTGGTGGTTCAGGAGATGATTTTGGGGAAGATGCACAGATAACCTCGGATGGCGGGCTGATCATTACCGGCTGGACCTATTCGTTCGGGGCAGCAGACTGCGATCTGTGGTTGCTGAAGCTGGACTCCCTGGGAGATCAGGAGTGGAGTTCTATCTTCGGATGTAATTCAGAGGACAGAGGATTCTCTGTTTGCCAGAGCTCAGACGGAGGATTTGCAGTAACCGGTGTAACCACCGATTCGTCTGGAGTTCCAGAGCTCTATATCGTTAAAGTCAATGAATACGGTTCACTGGAGTGGGAGCAGAGTTACGGTGGAACAGACAGTGATATTGGTTTTTCAATAGAGCCCACCGCAGATGACGGATTCGTCATTACTGGATCCACATACCAGGAAGAGACTGATGCTGACCTCTGGTTGATCAAGACCGACAGTTTCGGGGAGGTAGAGTGGGAAGAAACATTCGATGACTCTCTCGAGGAAGTTGGTTATTCAGCAAAGCAGACCAGCGACGGCGGTTTCATTGTTACAGGGTATACTCTCTCCTATGCAACCGAGGCTGATGTTTTTCTGTTGAAAACAGATAACCTGGGCTCGGTTGACTGGACTTCCTCATTCGGTGATTCTGACTGGGACAGAGGGGACGATGTCATCCAGACCATAGACGGAGGGTTTGTCCTCACCGGATCCACCACATTACCAGGTGCAAGCATTGATATCCCGGTGGTAAAAACCTTCTCCGACGGTGGTCTTGACTGGCAGATGACCGTTGGCGATGCCGACCATGACGAATACGGGTATTCGATTTTGCAGCTTCCCGATGGAGGGTTCATTATAGGAGGAGATTCCAGGTTATTCTCTACAGGTGATCACAACATGTTCCTTGCCAGGCTTGCACCTCCTGAAGGCATAGCAGATGATGACGATCCGGAATCCAATGATCTGTTCCTGAACTCCATAGCACCAAACCCCTCTTTTCAAACTGCGGAGATCTCGTTCACACTTCCTGTCTCCGCGCATACTGACATTTCTGTTCTTGATCTATCAGGCAGAGTGATTTCCTGCATTCAGCAGGGTGTGATGCCTGCAGGTGAGAACTGTACAGACTGGAATGGCTGCAGCCAATCAGGTTTTCCTGTTTCCGGCGGGGTCTACCTGATCCGTATTGAATCCATGGGGCAGATCGTTACTGGAAGGCTGGTTGTTTTCAGGTAGGAAAATCGATTCAGGTATACGACGGTGTCAGTTAATCGAGTTACTTGAAAGGGAGGCCGCACCATCTCTAAGCTTCTTCAGGTTAAGTATCATCCTGTATTGAAAGTGACTAGGTCAAAATTAGAATTTTGCCAGTTTCAGAATTTTGCCCATGAGAAAATCAATGTCCTTCCGGGAGCGCAGAACAAGCCTGTAGAACCCCAGACAACCAAGGATCAGAGGCAGTGGCCAGCCAATTGCTTTTCTCATCATTCTGATCTCGAATTGGTAAGGGTCTACTGTTACTCTGTTATCTGCCAGTGGAGCCTTGTCCAGCAGTTCAAGCATTTCAAGAAGCAGGTTTTGAATCAGCTCAACTCTATTGAAATTTATCCAATCCACAGTGTCTTCCGGTTTGTGGGAATGTTTTCCCCAGCCTTTGCTGATGAAAAGATAGGACTGACCTGCTTTTCTGAATGCGTGGTAGTCAGATCTGTCTCCAATGTATCTGGTCAGTGTGGGGATAACTCGAAGCCCCTTCGCCTCTGATGATGCATGCTCAACAATGGCTGGCAGTTCCAGGTGACTTTCAGAACCCAGGATGAAAAGCATTTGTTTTATTCCCGGAATACAGAGGTCGACTGGTGGAATTCCAACCTGGAAGTCATGGCCGATCATGTCCAGGATCACCACACAAGCAAAATCAATATCATTGCAGTGATCATTGCAGAATCTGGTGGATCCCATGTTCTCTGTTAGGAAACAGGGTTTCTCCTCTGCGTCGAAGAAGGCCACAATGGTGTTTCGTTCAGGAGGTTTTTTCATGAGGATCTCAGATATGCTAAGAATCATGGCAGCCGAGATCGCATTGTCATCCGCGCATGGAGCATCTATTGCGCTGTCATAGTGAGCTCCAATAAGAACAGGCAGGGCAGAGCTGTTTCTGCCGGGGATAACTCCTGCAAGATTTGTGAATTGATCTTTGTAGGGTAAACAGAAGTTGTTGTTCTTGAAAGGGATCAGTCCGATCTCTTTCATTCTTTTCTTCAAATACTGTAATGCAATTTCATGACCGGGTTGATTCACCCGTCTTCCTCTGGGAAGAGAAAGTTCTTCCGTATCTCTTCTAATCATCTAACCGGAATCTGAATGCAGGAATTCTCGTGGTAAAACCTTTATCTGTGAGCAGATACACAGGAAGCCAGGCAGGAGTAACAAGAGTGATCTGAACATCTGCTCTTCTGGGCTTGATATCAAGAATGTCCATATCTTCAAGAGCAGCTTCCCATTTTTCAGCAATGGCCTCAGCCGCTTCTTTTACCTCTTCCTCAAGATCTATAATGCTTTCTTCCAGTCTCTCGATCTCTTCCTTTGATTCCTCTATATCAGCCTTTGCCGATTTTGTCATTCTTCTTCTTCGGGCTGCGCTTGAAAGACCTGAGGTTCTTCTTCTGCCAAAAAGACCCAGCAAACCGGCTATTGATTCACCTGCAGATAACATCTCCTCGTTCTTTCGTCCTTTGTAGTTGTCTTCATCCTCCTCCAGCTCTCTCTCTTCTTTTGCAAGTTTTGTCTGCAGGCGCTGAAGTTTCGTTCTGGTTTTACCCCGGAGCTTGTCCACTTCAATATCACGAAGCTCCCTGGCTTTTTCCCGGCAGCGAACAATGAAGTCTGCTTCTGATTCATCAGGGGAGGCATTAAGTTTAAGTGTGGGGTTGAAGGGAATCTCCAGAACACTGTTGTGATAAAGATAGTTGGAGAAATCCTTGGTTATGGTTTTCAAGCTTCTTACTGTAGTCCAGTCTGAAGGGAGTGAATCCTTAAAGAAGCAGTCCGGTTCCGGGTTGTGAGTAAGATCATCAACTGTAAGTTTTCGTGTTTCCGCTTTATCCCATTCCATGATGATTCCCAGGTCATCCGGAGAGACAAGAAAAGCGCGAACATCTGTTTTAGTAATGTTTCGTTTTCTGTTCAGGAAAGAAACCTTTGCCAGGGCCATGAGAGAAGGCTCATAGTGAAGGTCTATTTTCTGATGGCCAGTAACCTTGTCAAGAGCCTGTCCCCGGCTGATCTCAACAGGCAGGAAAACCTGCTTAATTCCAGGAGGGAGTACAGGTTGTTTTGAAGCAGATCTGGTAACTTTAGAAGTAGAAACCGGAGTAGCTGCAGTCGTCTCTGGTTGTGGTATTTCACTGGCAGGAGTCCGGGTAATCTCTTTACTCTGATCCAGAGAGCGGATCTGATCACGGGTGAGCGGACCTCTCAGATAGCTCATGGCCCATCTGGTCTGGAAAACAATGGTTTTGTCTTCATGCACATTATGAAGCAGGAACACTCTGGAATCAAGCGAGGATATGATATTATCGATTTCTGATCTGTTGAATCCCGAACCGGATTCTGCTGAAATGGATTCCAGTCCGTCAAGAAGGCGTTTCTTGTCGCGGTCGGTCTGCAGTCTGCCTATGAACCATGTTCCTGCGTTCGACATACCTTTGTAGTCTATATCCATGGGGTTCTGTGTGGTAAGTATCAATCCGAGTCCGAAAGCTCTTGCCTGCTTAAGAAGCCTGAGCAGCGGTTTCTTCGAAGGGGGTTCTGCCACAGGGGGAAGGAATCCGAAAACCTCGTCAAAGTAAAGAAGAGCCCTGAGGCTGGTTGTGCCTGACTGGGTGCGCATCCATGTAACCACACGCTCAAGCAGAAGAGTAACAAAGAACATTTTCTGACTGTCAGAAAGGTGGGCAAGGTAGATAATGCTGTGGCGTGGTTTTCCGGAAGGCGTATGAAGAAGTGAAGCAATGTTTAGCGGTTCACCCTCTAGCCAGGATTGGAAATCAGGAGATGCTATGATGCTGTTCATTGCAATGGCGAATTTAAATCTATCTTTTGCGGGGAAGAAGGTATCTACATTGAAAACACCCAGTTTTTCAACAGGAGGAGTCTGTATTGATGTTATAAGAAGGGGAAGATCAAGGCTTTCCTGCTTTTTCCAGTAGTGTTCAATAATAGCGGAGAGCAGAATGTATTCCCGACTGGAAAGGGGATCTGCATCAATCCCGATCAAACCAAGCAGAGCGTGCACAACCCCCTGTATCTGCTCTCTGATCAGTTCAGCATCGGTTTCCCAGCTTAGAAGCGGCGGGGTGAGAGCAGAGAGTATGGATATGCTGATCCCTGCGTCAGATCCTGGTGTAAAAACAGAAAACTCTGTACTGTTCTTCAGAGCCTTTATTCGCTCAGGAGACTGATCCCAATCAGCAAGCCCTTTTCTCCAGGTTTCTGCAACCTGCTGGGAGTATTCTTCTACTGTAAGCTCTTTCCTTCTGGCGTCGTCGATATTTACCCAGGGTTTGAAATCACCGGGCAGCAGGTTTGGAAAAGTAAGGAGAAGATTTGTGATGTCTCCTTTGGGATCAATGATTATTGCAGGAACACTGTCCAGAGCAGCTTCTTCCAGAAGATCAATGCACAGCCCTGTTTTGCCTGAACCGGTCATGCCAAGGCAGACAGCGTGGGTGGTCAGATCTCTTGCATCGTACATAACTTCTTCTTTTGAACATTCTTTCTTATCAAGATCGTACTTGCGTCCTATATAGAAGGCACCCAGTTTTTCTATTCGATTCAAGACCATCCCCCTTTTGTGCCGCCGAAGAAAAATCTATCAGGCTATTGTTTTGCTGTTGAATATCAACTGTTTGACCAGATTCAGCAAGCAGCGCAACTAAGCCAGAAACCAAGGGCGCACCGAGAACAACAGAGCCAGTAAATGAGGGCGT
>JAGLDB010000370.1 GCA_023145935.1 Candidatus Sabulitectum sp.
ATCTGATGGTTGACAATTCACTTTTCAGGGTTCATTTTTCAGGCATATTGAATGCTCTTTTCAACAGGTTTAATATCCTCTCCGGCTGCAGTCGGAGAGAAATTGAAAAGAGCTGACACTTTATTCAGGAGGAAAAGATTGCAGAGTGTATTGATTCCTGAAACAGAGATTGTGCTGTCACAATTCTCTGATGCTGCCGGTTCATATGACTCATACGCTGAACACCACAGACTGATTGCATCAAAACTTCTTGATGTTGCAGGCAGGGTAAAACCTGACAGCCTGCTTGAACTGGGTTGTGGAACAGGGATTCTTTCCGCAGGGTTGAATTTGCTGTTTCCCGAGGCGTACAAGGAATTTACCGATGGGGCTACTGAAATGGTAAGATTCTGCCAGGGTAAAATTCCTTCTTCAGAGCTGGTGTCGCACAGTGTACTTGATTTTGAGAAAATTGGGGGTGATTCCAGATACGATCTTGTTCTTTCCAGCTGTGCATTGCAGTGGCTTCGCAATCCTGCCTCATTTACAAGCAGACTTCCTTCTCTGCTTAAGCCCGGAGGATACACTGTTCATGCCATTCCTGTAAAAGGCATGCTTGGTGAGCTGGAGCAAAGCTTTGTTGAAACAGAGGGAACCTGGAATTCCCTTAATTACATATCGGGGGGTGAATGGGATGGCTTGTTTCAGGAAGCGGGATTTAGGATTGAAGATTCATTTTCCTGTGATTTTACAGTAATCTACAAATCACCTGTTGAAAGTTTGCGGGCTGTTCGAGGCATCGGTGCATCTCTCTCAAGTCACAGGGATGCTTCTGTTGTTTCACCGGGGGTTCTTAGAAAAGCCTTAAACTATTACAGCTGTAAATTTGGTGATGAGACGGGGGCGGTTCCGGTAACTTACAAAGTACATTTTGTAGTTGCAACTGGAGGTCATTTGTGAGATCACTATTCATCACAGGAACAGGTACCGATGTTGGCAAAACAGTTATAACCGCTGGAATTGTTAGTGGTTTTGTAAATAGCGGAGTTAATACAGTGCCTGCAAAGCCCGTTCAGACAGGTTGCGTTAACGATATTGCAGAAGATCTTGAGTTCTCTTTGAGAACTGCTTCGCTGTCATTCCCAGACTCTGTTTTGCAGAAACTCTGTCCCCTTCGCTTTGCTCCTGCATGCTCTCCTCATCTGGCCGCTGAACTTGCTGACACTTCAATCTCTCTTTCCGAAATGGTGTCTGGTCTTCATGATCTTCAATCTGATTTTAATTGTGTGGTTGCAGAGGGTGCAGGTGGAATTCTTGTTCCTCTGGGCAATGGAAAGACCATGCTTGACCTGATGGTTGAACTGGGATGGCCTGTTGTTCTGGTTTCTTCCAACAAGCTGGGAACAATCAACCACACACTGCTTTCTATTTCCGCTTTACAGCGTGCAGGGCTTAAAGTTGCAGGTGTTATAGTCAATCATACAACTCCCCCTTCAAGCCTGATCAGTTCCAGCAACATCAGGGCGATCAGGGAATACGGTGGAGTCAAGATACTGGGAGAGATCCCCTTCTCACCCGACTCTTTTCCTCACCGGTCTTTTGTTTCTATCTGTGACAAATTGAAGGGAATTCTTTCTGATGAACTATAGGGAAGCAGATCTTAAGCACCTTTGGCATCCATACACAAACACCGTTGAATTTGAGCAGACAGACTTCCCGATAATTCAAAGCGCCAGTGGTATCAGACTAAAGGATGTCACAGGCAGAGAATACCTTGACGGCATAAGCTCATGGTGGTGCGTTAACCT
>JAGLDB010000371.1 GCA_023145935.1 Candidatus Sabulitectum sp.
GTAATTCCAACCTTGGGAGGCGCAGGATGATTGTTGACTTTGATCCAGAAGCAACTGATCAATTCTTTGGCTTGATCCCGTGTCAGAGTACCGTCCGCAATTCCTTTCGTGTAAAAAGGCGCTAAATGCTGATCAAAGTGGCCGGGATTCATGGCATCCCATCCATTTAGCTCTGTAATGGTACCCAGGTGAACAAACCAATACATTTGAATTGCTTCCCAGAAGTTACGGGGAGCGTTGGCAGGCACCCAACGGCATACTTCTGCAATGTGCCTAAGTTCACCTGCTCGCTTGGGGTTCCTCTCTTCCCGGGCTAGTTCATCTGCCAGGTCTGCGTGGCGCTGGGCAAATACAATCGCGGCATTGCAGGAAATATCCATGGCTCTTAATTGTTCGGCTCTATCCGTTGCTTCAGAATCATTCAAATAGTCGAGTTTTTCAATCTGAGCTGCGATCTCCCTCTTGAAATCCAGCATACCTGTTTTGTATATCTTTCCATCCAGACAGGTATGTCCCGGAGCTCTTTGTTCCATAAACTCGGTGAATAGACCCGCCTCATAAGCAGTCTTCCATTCTGATGGCACATGATCGAAAATGCGCTCTCTTTGTGTCTTCCCCTTCCAATAGGGGATAACTTTCTCTGCATATAGTTCAATATCCTCTTCACTTATGGTGTATCTCTGTTGTTCTCGGGTATTCAGAATTCGGAGATCCTCAACACTGTGACATGTCAATTCAGGAAAGGTGGGAACTGCTTTGGGATACGGTCCTCGCTCTCCAGCGATCAGCTCATCGTCACCGAGATACAGGGTCTTTCGTTTGCAAAGATCGAGAAACGTCAAAGCTCGCAAGACTGGTATCGAGTGTTTTCCGTAATTGTTCCTGTAAAACTCAGTTTCAATCAGAGCACGCTCAATGGAAAGTGTATGTTCAGCTCCAACACTTAATCTGCGAAGCCTCCTAATTCTCTCATTCATACCCGTTCCAATCTCATTGGTGTGATGCCTATTCTCGGACAAGCTCTTAGTCTATCGAAACATCCTCACAATGTGTTATTTCTAAGAAAACTGTTTAATCTGAAAGAAGAAAGAATATCTCCAATAGCAGATTGGTAGTCAAGAATGTTGGAAGTTTCCCAGCATCTAGTGATGGTTGCTTAAATCTCTAGAAAACCCCTCCTGATCTGCAGATCAGGAGGGGTTGTAAGTAATTTCTGCGGCACAAGGCTACTTCAGGACAATAATTCTCTCCGTTGCATAAATATCTCCAGCACGCATTGTGCAGAAGTAAACGCCCTCTGCAAGATCATTAAAAGAGACCGAGTGTGTACCACCGGGTAACTCCTGTGAATAGCTGGCAACAACACGGCCTGAAACACCACTGCCACCAGACCAATCTGTCTGGGTTGCTGTATCAGAAAAAGAAACTGAGGCAAGAATGAGCACAACGGCAAAAAGGAATCGCATAACTGACCCCATTTGAATCTAGAATGTGATGAAACATTTACTCCAGAAGCATTTTCTTTTGTACACTGCCAGTTGTCAACATCCTGAATTGTTAAAGGCAGGGTGAGCAGCACAGATCAAACACACTGATTAAGAATTCAGAAATACATTGAAAGAATAAGATATACCGCGCTGGGCAGGCTCTCGAATTCAGTATGGTCAGAGCCCAGGCCACCTGTGATTCCTGCGTTGAGTGTGGAGTTGTCAGAGAGACTGTAATCTCCGCCTGTGCTGAATTGAATGGAATGGTCATTCAGGTTTAGAAGG
>JAGLDB010000372.1 GCA_023145935.1 Candidatus Sabulitectum sp.
CATCAGCTGCTCCGGTGGATTTTCCTATCTGATAGATAACCACACCGGCACCTGAACCAAGCACTGAAGAAAGCTGCTGTTTCATGGCTACTGTTAATGATTCTGCTCTGGATATTAAGTATCTTTCTTTTTCGACTTTGATACTGCCTTCTTCAGGATTCCGTTTGAAACCTCTGAAAAGGGGGATGATCAATTTTTCCGCTACATCGAATACAGGAACCAGTTCATTGGGACAATTCACAAATTTTGGCATTAGGAGTCCTTATTTGCTTGCAGGGTGAACTTTGTGGGAACAAAGAAAAATACCTCTCTAAATCCAGCGGAAATTATAGCTTCTGCAGGCAAAGAAAGCAGTCGGTCTTCCATTTGCAGAAGACCGACTGTGAATTTCATCTTTAGATTGTGATCGTGAATTAGATTGAATATTTGGCTTTGATCTCTTTCACGCGCTCTCTAAGCCGATTGGCTGGAGCCATAACAAAACGGCACTGGGCGTCTCCCATTGCTTTGCATGTGATTTCCTTTGCTTCCAGCTTTAAACCAAAAGCTTCAGAACACCAGCCTGCGGAGTATCCTGCATTCAAGAAATCTACAGGTTTCTCTGTGGATATGCCTGCTTTAATATGAGCCTCGGCTTCGTATGAATTAGGGTGGTCATAAACCAGCAGGAAGTCCTCGTTGGGCGCAGGAGCACTTTCTGGAAGAATGGTTACATTCGCATAGCCTCCAAGTGCAAAAGAAACCGGCCCCATTGCCAGCCTTTGACCCGGATCCTGAACTCCAGTCTTCTCAAAATAGTATCTGGCGTCTGCGGCACCTGTGGCCTTTCCTATCTGGTAGATAACAACGCCGGCACCGGGGCCAAGCACAGAGGTAAGTTGTTCTTTCATGGCAATGGCCATGGATTCACCTCTGTAAATAACATATCTCTCGGAGGAAACTGTGATGTTTCCCTCTTCCGGATTTCGTTTGAAGTCTTCAAAAAACGGCGCAATTGCATTTTCCGCCATTTCGAAAAGAGGAGCGAAGGCATCCGGGCACTTTACATACTTAGGCATAGGATCATCCCCCTTGAAAATATTACTGAACTGAGACTCTCACCGAATATAGAGTTGTATTCAGTTCAAAACAAGAAAAGAGGATTTTCTCGGTGCCTGAGCTCTGTTCTTGCTTCGAATGTTGAAAAAATGATATTATCAACGAGCAGTATAAAACTGCTGCTGAAATAGATACAAAAGTCATATGAAAATTAAAACCGAATATATATGTATGGTTCTCTTTTTTCTGGATAGAAGATAATTATTGGAGTAAAAAAGAAGTAAAAATAGCAGTAGTTTTATTAAGAGCGCTATTAACTGTAAAAGACGAGTATAAAGAGAGATTGTTGGTATGGAGAACAGAATGGACAGATTGCATGGAATAGCTTTCCTTATCGGTTCGCTTACCCATTGCAGCTGAAAAAAATCTTGGAAAGGGCAGCCTGTCTTCGTGTGCTCTGGCCGGGAAAAAATTCGGACAGGAAACTGTAGAGAACACGGAGACAACCCAGGATCCAATAAAAGCCATTGAGATACTCAATCAGGTTTTGAAAGATCGGGGAATAGTCTGGGATTTCCAGCCGTTTCTGGGGGATCACCATTGACCCCCCTCAGACTCTTGGAGAAGGGTTGAGTGATATCGTTGCCCTTGCTGTGGAAAGGGGTGTTTCAGAGATAATAGCTCTTTTGCAGGGCGACGGTCTACCAGTGGGGCGGAATTTGATCAAGGTAT
>JAGLDB010000373.1 GCA_023145935.1 Candidatus Sabulitectum sp.
CATGGGAGGCCTGATCATCAGCCTCCTTGTTTTTACCGGAAGAACCCGGGCAGAGAGCAAGATTGCCTGAAACCGAGAGCTCCCGGCGTTAGCCGGAAAGAGCATAAGTTTGCACGAAACTTTCATTATATGGAAGTTTCGTGCATCGTATGGCTATTTCTCGGGGAATGGGTTATAATACTTCTGAAAAAGGCGGAAGGATTTAGCGTGGAGACACTCACTGATCTGTTACTTAGGAGCAAATACAAGAACAGACTTGTTACTCCGGAAACAATCAGCCGTCTGCTTACGGGAAGCTCTGCACGTCAGTGGGGGTTATTGAACAGGGCTTTAAAAAGTGGAGAGTTGCTCAAGCTGAAACGAGGTCTTTACCTCCTTAGTTCCACGGTAACTGGTGCTGAGATAAGCAGGTTCAGTATTGCAAACAGAATGGTTCCTGGAAGCTATATCACACAGGAAACAGCGCTTGGATACTACGGGTGGCTTTCGGAAGAACCACTGCTAATTCAAAGCTGCATCGGTAATGGACGGTCGCGAGTATTTAATAACACTTTTGGAGAGTTCAGTTATGAGCGAATTCCAGTAACCGGCAAAAACTTCCTCGAAGGAGTTAACCGTATCCACAGCTCTCATGCAAACATCTTAATTGCCTCACTGGAAAGAGCACTGGGTGATACAATCAGCAGGCGCAATTTTGAATGGCATGGTATTGTGGGAATCTGTGAGCAGCTTCGTACTGATGTTTCAAATATTTACGGCTTGGACCTGAAGACTTTACGAGAATTGTCAGGTGTTTACAGATCCAGAAAAACAAATGCATTCTTGTTAAATCTTGTTCATGCGCTGGGAGGCGAGCGGTGAATTCAATTATCGAATCCAGACTCGCCGAGTACAATCTCCGGTCTGAGGAAGCAAGAAAACATGCACTCAGAGAAATTGTACAGGAAATTGCTTTGTATTCGCTCTCACTTAACGGTTTTTTTAAGAACGCCGTCTTCCATGGAGGAACCGAGTTGAGATTGATTCATTCTCTCCCCAGATTTTCTGAGGATCTTGATTTTGCATTGATTGATTCTTCTGAGGAATTCTCATGGAACTTGTTTGCCAGAAAATTATTGCGAACGTGTTCAAACTATGGTTTGCATGCGGAGATCCGGGAGCAGAAAGCACAAACATCTTCGATCCGCAAGCTCTTGTTGGTAGAAACTTCCATTCTGGAGGGAGCTTCCAGCGGAAGAATACCATTTCTTCGAATCAGGCTGGAGGTGGATACCAATCCTCCTCCTCTGGCAGGTATTGAAACAGCTTTCCTGGATTTCCCTATCCCGTTTGAAGTGGGTGTAATGGATCTTTCTTCATCTTTCGCCCTGAAGTGCCATGCGCTTCTCTGCCGACCCTGGACAAAAGGCAGGGACTGGTTCGATTTTCTCTGGTTCTGTTCCCGGAATATCCAGCCCGAGGTAGACCTGCTTTCCTCTTCACTCGGCAAGAGTGGTCCATGGGCCGGCATGAAGATTACTGTCACATCGGACTGGCTTAAGAAGCAGCTTCTGGTAAGGATCATGAGTATCGACTGGGAAAAGGCGAAGCGTGACATTTCCCCTTTTCTATCTGCTGAGGATCGGAATTCCCTGTCGACATGGAGGCCGGATCTATTTATCCACTACTTGAATCGGATGAGTTAGATTTTGCTCTGGCTCTTCAGACTTAAGAGTATATATTCCTGCCATCATGTTTTACACAGACCGCTTTA
>JAGLDB010000374.1 GCA_023145935.1 Candidatus Sabulitectum sp.
GAGCTTGCGAATGATTCAACAGCAACCTCATAACCAATACCCTGGTAGAATTCTACCAGAGGCATAATGGCACTGAGGTTGGCGTCTGTGGTAACAAATACATAGTCAGCAGCTTCAGCATCGGTGGGAGCTGAGGCGGCAGCATCAACCATGTTATAGTTGATGAGCATTCTTTCTGCACTGTTTCTTACTGTCTCAGTGGAAGAATAAGCAATGGCATCCACTGATCCTGCGAAGTCGATTCTAACTCTGAGAGTTCTTGCAACCATAAGTTCGCCTGTGGCGGGATTGAATCTGAAGGGGTTGGCAAGAAGCCTATCGGTGCTGATTCCACCCCAGGTGCCCGGGCTTACAGCTTTAGCCCAGCTGGTGGGAAGGAAGCTGTTTGTTCCGTATGCGACTTCATCCTGACGGAAGGGGTAGGGGTTGTGAGGCATGTCGATTTCCGGGGTCTGGACAGGAACAAGGTTGACACCGGAGAATGTTGTGTATTCCACATTCTCGATAGTAACTACTGCGCTGGTACCAAAGGGAATTGCAAACATCTGGCCTACATTAGGGACCTCAGGAAGGCCAATCTCTGTCTGAGAATGAATACCTGGAAGGTCAATGCTGTCCCAGGTTGTGCCTCCTGCAACGGTTTTGCCCAGCCAGAAACCAGGAACGGTGATCTCAACAATAACATGACTGGCATCGGACTCAATCAGGTTTACAGAACATTCTTCGCCTGGCTGGCCACCTAGTGACTGCCAGTCAAAGTCGCCCCGAAAAGCGAATGAAGCCGCGGCGATAGCCATGGCCAACAGAAAAGTCATCTTCATGCTCGGGTATCTCCTCTCGAATTTGTGCGCGGGAAAACGCTGTTTCTCAAGCTAATCGTGAAGCAATAATCATGCTAAAGGTAATGTAAGTCAATGGAAAGAGTTGACCTTAGGCACGGTACTTAGGATATTGGCCATGAACAGAAAGGAGTTTAGAAGATGAAAAAAGCAGTTTTTACAGTTTTGCTGGTGATTACATTTGCCATGGCGGGCCCCAGGGTTGGTGGCCGTGTCGGTTACACAACATCAGAAGATCCATTTACAGGATTGAGTACCAATGGTGCTATCTTTGGAGGGCAGCTTACTCTGCCTATTATGCCTGTTCTGGGCATCGAGATAAGTGGTACCTACACCAGCACTGAGTCTGATGTCTCCATGGAAAGCTATCTGGCCAATTACCTTGAGGATGAATATGGATTCTCCTACAGTGGTGATGTAGACGATCTATACAGTTACGTGGAGAACGAGCTCGGATGGAGCCTGCCTGCGGAAGCAGACATGTTCAAGGATTACACAGCTACTTATCACAACCTTGGTCTTGCTGGAATACTGAAGGCAGACATTCCAATGGGAGGCTCCCCTTTTACTCCATATGTTGGTGGCGGTGGAGGAGTTCATTTTGTTGTGAGTGACGCTGATGCCATGCTTGCCATGATCCAGCAGCAAACTGGTGAACCGGCAATTGATCCATACGATCACATTTTTCCATCTGCAGAGGGCGTTCTGGGTCTGACTTTCAAACCAGCGGGTGCGCCTGTTTCCATGTTTGGTGAGGTAAGACTTTCCAAACCATTCGGCGATGATGCCGGTGATGCCATTATTACCTATTTTGGTGGGGCGAATCTGGGCTTTTAAGAGACTGTTCCTTTAAGCGTCCCCTTTAACGGGGGCGCTTTTTAATTACCTCGCAGAACTGATCCCATATACCGG
>JAGLDB010000375.1 GCA_023145935.1 Candidatus Sabulitectum sp.
TTGAAAGGACAAACGAATACACGGCCAGTTTCCGGGTCTGCTGTCCAGTAGTTTGTAAGGAAAAGCTCAAGTGTAAGGTTGCCCATGTTGGATGGTTCCCAGGGCAGAGTTTTTTCCCAGTATGAAATGCGCGGATCAAGTGAAATGGGGAAGAGGCCGATGGTGGCCACCTCGTACACTGTTTCACCTTCCATATCAAAACGGGCTTTGAAACAGACAAATTCACTGTCGCTGATCACTATTGGATCAGCAGGAATATTATGGCTTATTGCCAGATCAAGACCTATCCACTCTCCTTCTCTGGAAAACCTTTGAACACCACCGCTGTTGGGGTCGATCACACCAACAGTTCCGTCGTGCCAGTTGAACAGGCTCTGTGGATGAGAAAGCTCCCCGGGACCTTCGCCTCTGCTGCCAATTGTAGAGAGATGCTGACCCTCAGGCGAAAATATGCGGATATTTGCATAGCTGCCATCAAGAACCATAATGTTGCCGTCTGAAAGTATTTCCACATCGGTAATGGCTCCGAAGACATACAGAGGATCTCCTGTTTCAACTCCAATTGAATCAACCTTCTCGAGAATGATGCTCATTGTTTGAGCCTCAGTTGTCTCGGTGATCTCCAATGCCGCTTCATGGTCACTGGCGCTGCAGGCAACAAGCACAAGAGATCCCAGCGTAACGGTTAATAATGGTTTCAATACAACACCTTTCTGAAACATGATGAAAAATGCAGATACATTTTCGTATACGGTAAATATTCCATGTTAGCGAAAGGGGTTGCTGGATATATCACGATCCATCAACCCCTTCCGAGCTATTTGCAGATGTAACTGGATGTCCATTCCGGTCTTGCGGGAGGTTCAGTTGAAAGAATTTCACGCCAGGCCTCATCAGTGAGTCGATCATTCATTGGCTGATTGAATTGATAGTAGCTTAGAACCGGTCCAATTGCCGCCTCCACAACTCCATCAGCTCTTCTGTAGATCACAATACAGTTGTCCAGATTGCCCGAGGCAACTTCCAGAACGCTTGAACTGTTCTGATCAGTATGCACATCTGCTATTAGAGAAGTTTCAAGGCCTTCGGTTGTTGTAGCACCCCATGCAATTGTGGCTTCCAGATAACCTGCGAAACCTTTAAGGAAGTCCGAATCTCTTTGTGTAAGCGATTCACCTGCAAGCTCTCTTTCTGCAATTGACTGCAGGGTTTCAAGAAGAGACTCTGCATTATTGAAGCGGTTGGTGAGGTTATCATCAGAAATATCGTAATACTCAAGGGCCACTCTTGCCATCTGGAGAGTAGCTCTGAGCTCGGCATATACCTCTGGAACCGGTTCTACAAAACCCGCAGATGGCACCGGCTCATCCATGCCGGGAGAACAGCCGGCCAATGCAGTATAGCTTTGCTTTGCATAGAGAATTGTATCATGTCTCAGCATGGCCCATGATGCAAGAAATGTTGACAGGGTACAGCGATCCCATTCATCTGTCTGCATGAAAGAAGGATAACCTTCACCCCGTGGACCGGCAAGCAGTCTTAATGAATGAAGCCAGCACATGTAAAGCGTTGCATGCCAGTCTTCTTCACTGTAATCGTCTACCATTTCCTGCATGTTCTCAAGTGTATCCTCGTAACGACCATAGCTGGTTGTTCCATCCTCCTCTATGATGTTAAGAGCTGCTTCACATCTGAAAGAAGCAGCAACATCAAGACCTGATGGCATAAATCTCTGGTGCCCCTGTGGATT
>JAGLDB010000376.1 GCA_023145935.1 Candidatus Sabulitectum sp.
ATTGAACCGCCTGTTGGAACTTCCTACAACTGGAACTGCAGCACTATTGAGGAAGGCAGCTGGTACATCTATGCTGTTCTTGGCTCCCGGGGCATGGGATCAGACTGGAGCGCTGGTCAGCTGACCATTTATCACCAGGAGGAATACAGCTTCACAATGATTACTCCCCCGGCTTCAGGAGCTACTGCCAACGAGGAGTATCTTTTACAGTGGCAGACTGATGCACCTGGATCAGCCTATGTATCTCTCTATTACGGTGTGAGTACCGAGCCCGGTGGAACTGTTTACGCAATAACCACCGGGATACTGAATAGCGGTCAGTACAACTGGCCCTGTGGCAGCGTACCGGAAGGAGATTATTACGTATACGGTGTGGTGAGTGATTCAAGAAATCCTCGAATGGGCGAAAAGGATTCCGGAAGTGACTGGAGTGATGGAGTTCTTACAGTGGATCACTCAGGTTAT
Source organism: Candidatus Sabulitectum sp. (assembly GCA_023145935.1). Next base: position 466 of record JAGLDB010000376.1, read on the forward strand.
TCCATAAACATAGATGCGCCATCCAGTCCCGGTGAACCAGCTGATGCAAGCTATCTTGTGGAATGGTCAGCGTCAGGTGCTTCCGGATGTCTGATTGATCTTTATTACGATGAAGATACTGACCCATCGTATATGACCCTTATCGCCGCAGGGTTATCGGATACAGGCTCACACGAATGGAACACGCTTGCTGTTGGTGCCGGTGAGTATTTTGTTTACGGAATTATCTATGACCCCGCAGACGGAACACCGCAGCCGGGCACCGATGAATATGCTCAGGACTACAGCGAAGGCACTGTTCTTGTCAGTCACGAATACAATTACCTTATGGTCACGTCTCCTCCGTCCTGGGGAGCACAAGCCATGGACAGTTACAATATTCAGTGGGCAGCTGCAAGTCAGTCCGGAGCTGGAACTGTTGATGTGTATTATGACACAGATACTATACCTTCATCCGGCCTGGTTTCTATAGCTTCTGATATAGTTTGGGATGAGTATCACTTCACCTGGGATTGCAGCTCGATACCTGCTGGATACTACTACATTTATGCGGAGATGGAGAATCCTGCAGGAACCTTCACAGATTACAGTGATGGTCTTCTTCAGATCTATCACGAGTATTTGTGGTTCCTCATTACAGCGCCACCACCTCCCGGGGCAACAGCGAATACAAGTTACCAGTTGAAGTGGAATTCAGTGGGGCCAGACGGAAGAACGATGGATCTGTATTACGATACAGACACTGAACCATCTTCCGGTCTTGTTCTTATCGTAGAGGATGTGGTGTGTACTGACTATACAACCACATGGACATGGAACTGCAGTTCAGTTCCAGAGGGAACTTACTACATCTACGGAATACTGTCCGATCCGGTGGTGGATGACCAGTTCACCGGTTACAGCGAGGGAATGCTCACCATAGATCACTGATCCATGGTCAGCTGTTCAGCTGAATTACCAGCTCTGCAAGGCGGGGATCGTGAAGGGTTCCCGCCCTCATATTCATATCTCTTATGGCCATTTCCGTTCCAGAGTTCATGGCCTTTTCCCAGGCAATACTCACAGCCAGGATTCTTGCAGGCAGTGGGATTTCTTCGCCTGCTGCTCCAGACGGACCTGTTCCGCTCCAGTGCTCTTTGATTCCCGCCAGTGCCTGCCTGGTTATCTTCGGAAGGGCAAGGGGAAGCTCAAAGTATTTTTCTTCGCTTTTTTCATGAGGCGATACCATGTGAAGTAAACCAGCCAGATGCATGCAGTCCTCGTACCATTGATC
>JAGLDB010000377.1 GCA_023145935.1 Candidatus Sabulitectum sp.
TATCTGTATTCCTGTACATATCTACTCTATATCAAAGCGAACCTGAACCCGTGTTGTGATCTCCACAGGTACTCCGCCCTGAGAAGCAGGATTAAACACCCACTGCATCACTGCCGCCTCTGCTGCTGCGCCGCAACCAAGACCCAGTTCGTCGTTTACAATTGAGACTCCCTGCACAGTTCCATCAGTTCCAACCACAACATCCAGTAGAACATAACCGTGAACATCGCCCATATCACTGGCGAGCCCCGGCACCTGTGGTCCAACCTGGGAAATAGGGAACGGAGGTATGACCGGCTGTTCCTCTTGAATCTCTTCCGGTTGATCAGGCGCAGCGGCAGCAGCAGTATACCTGATACTGGAATCTTCTCCTGCTGTTATTGTCACACTGCTTGTCTGATCTTCATAGTCGGGATTGGTAAGAACAACCGTATGTGCTCCTTCTTCAAGATCTATGGGTGCCATAGGAGTCTGTCCGACACTTACACCGTCTATTGAAACATTTGCCCATGGTTCGGGAGCAATCATAAGTCTTCCGGTTGTAGTGATCGCCACAGGTGATACTGTTGCGCTGTATCCCCCGGAGTCAAGGGTAATAGTTCTGGTCCAACTCTCGTAATTCTCGATCTCGACCCTGAGAGAATGTGTTCCGAACGGAAAGACTTCGCTGACCCTGCGTACACCGGAACCAACTCTGACGCCATCGATAAAGAATGCTCCAACTCCCGGAACATCTCCTGCAAGAGCAAGAGTTACCTGTGACTCTTCCTGGGAAAGAAGAGCAAGAGAGATCTGAAGTGCATCAGCTGCATAATCAACAAAGATCGATTCAGGATTGGAGTTAAAGCCCTCCTGAACAGCCTGAAAAACATGCATACCAGTGAGAAGGTCCATTGAATCGTCAACTTCCACACCATCCACAAGCCAGACCACTTGCTCAGGGTCTGAGCCCTCCGCCTGAAGAACAACCTGCACAGTGCTGGTTCCAATTGGATCCAGGGATATGGAAATGCTTGATTCCTCACCACTCTGGAAAGCAGTTTCTTCTCTGTATGTTTCAAAACCTGACGAGCGTACTTCAATCACTCTGGCCGCGTCTGAAGACCCGTCGATAACAAAAGAACCATCGAGAAGAATGCTGACCGCCTGGCCATCAATTGTAACAGAATAGGTCTCTACGCTGTCCACAGTGAAAGATACACTGTAAGGCTGGAAAACATCCTCTTCAACCAAAACTGTATCCGGCTCCTGACCATCGCCGCCAAATGGCTTTACAACCACAAATACCACTATAAGAATCACTGCGACAAGAGCAGCGATAATAAGCCCCACAGGTTTCTTCCCTGCTGGCTTATCTTTAGGTTTCTCTTCCTTTATGATTGGAACAACAGCAGGTTTCTTCTTTCCTGAAAGCTTCTCAAGCCTTTCAACCAGCTCTTTTATAGTCTTATTCTTCGGGTGCTTTTTTCTTGCTCCTTTTGCCTCTGTAAGAGCACTGGAAAAATCACTGCGTGAGATTTTTCCCCTGATGGAGATGATTGCAGCATCTGCAGGAGATGTTTTCTCTTTCTCACGGGCAGGAACAGTGCTGTCTTCAACTTCAATGACCTCTTCAAGCTCCTCATCCTCGAGATCTTCAATATCCTCAATTTCTTCCTCGGCAAGTTGATCATCCTGAGGTTTGAATTCCTCAAGTTTGTCAAGAAGGTCTGAAAGAACA
>JAGLDB010000378.1 GCA_023145935.1 Candidatus Sabulitectum sp.
GCAGAGTCTGGCTGAGATCCTGCAGGGTTCCCAGCTCTTTGTATCGTTTTTCAAGAATTCTTGCAGTGGGCAGTTGAAGCAGCATAGTGATAAATGCAAAAAAGATGTATATGCCAACAATCAGGATTACAGCCACATCAAGCCCACCGGTACCCATAAAAACATTACCTGCAAGGTAATAGTAAATTCCACGCCCCATAAGAACGCAGACAAGTGTTGCTGCTATAAGAATAATTCTGATTTTTCTGGAAAGATACTGAACCCATCTCTGACAAAATCCAAGACCCACAGCAGAAAAAAGCAGAAGAAGACTTGCCACATCCAGTTCAATTCCCGTAAATATGTCGCTTGTTGAAATAAGAACAAAGTTCAGCCCGATCACATGAAAAAGAGCAGTCACAAAAGCAATGCCCACTGTAATTCTGTAAAGCCAAACTGTAAATGGGGTTCTGTCAATGTATACAAACCCGCGAACTGCCGCCAGAAGAACCAGAGAGACTGCAAGAATAGCAAGGCGGAACAGAGGGATCATCACTACAGGTGTTTCCGCGTTTTGACTGCCTCTGGAAAAAACATCCATTCCACTTGAAGTATCAACACTGGTAGAAGTAAGTACAGCATCGATAAGAACACCTGCAGCAGCGCCGCTGACTTCTCCAATGGTTTCCAGGAATTGACCGGTCTGACCGGTAAAAGTGGAATCAACAAAATTCCTGACCTGACTGCTGCCCTCCTCAGCCACATTATCAATCCTTCTGCCAAGCTCCCTTATTCTTTCAGCTCTGTGGGAGTTCACAGGAAGGATCTCAGGAGTGTCAAGAATTCCCACAAAGCCTGTAAGACCCCACAAAAGAACAATGGAAAAGAAAGAGAGAACCAGTCGTCTTGAAAGGCTGAGCCCACTGAGAATCTCACTGGCTCCCAGGTAGAAGAACAAACCGGCAATCACCATTAGAACACCTGATGTGATCCTGGTGAGAGAATTTCCAGGAGAGCTTGACGGAAGAAGCACTATTAGCAGAGCCAGAATAACAAGGGCTGCTCTTAGAAACCTTCTACTGCTCAAAAAAGAGAATCTGCTCATTACTCTTACTTCAACTCCCTGGATATTTCTTCAGGTGTACCGGTAAATACCGTTCCATCCGTAAGATTCTTCATTTTGTAAAGGTTAGACGCAACCTCTTCAGAACCAACTGTAACTACAATTTCTATTCCGTACCTGGAAGCCTCATTGAACTGCTTCCCCAGCTTTTTCCCTGACACATCCATCATCACCCTGATACCCTCACTGCGAAGAAATGTTGCAAGCCGCCCTGCGGAGGAAACAACATCAGCAGATGCCACTGCAATGTACACATCAGCCGGTGCAGCTTTCTTCACTCCCAGAGGGATAAGCCCGTAGGTTTCCAGAAAAAGAGTCAAGGTCAGTACACCAAGGCCGAAACCAACCCCGGAGATCTTCTTGTTGCCGAACAGCCCCACAAGATTATCATACCTGCCCCCTCCACAGAGAGATCGGTTATTCTCGCCACCTGTATCCATCAACTCGAAGACTATTCCAGTGTAGTAATCCAGCCCACGAACAACAGCTGGAGAAAAAACAGCACTGGGTATGCCTACCCCTTCAAGAAGCTGGTTGAACTCAACAACTTCATCAAAGGCGAAACTTCCTGACATAAGATCAACAAGCCACCTGTCAGAAAGAGACTGTACAGAGAC
>JAGLDB010000379.1 GCA_023145935.1 Candidatus Sabulitectum sp.
TATTGGATATCCTGCCAGATATTTTCACAGCAGTGCGGATGACCCGGCGCAGATTATCGAACCCGGTGAGGCCATAGAGGTGGTTTCCTGTTCAAATGTTGATGTTTTGCGAACAGTACAGTTGATTCAGGGTGTATTTGCGGACTGGGATTCTTATGTCTCAGGCGCGGACACCTATGTTTTGCCATCTGAAAGACAGTGCATGGGGTGGGATGTTGACGGAGAGAAACTAGATAATTTTCCTACAGCTTTTCCGGCAGCTTCGATGGGATCCCTGAACAGCCCTGCATCTCTGGGAGATTTGAATGGAGATGGTGAGGCGGATGTTCTGTTAAGTACAGAACTTTCGGGTGATTACAATTTACTTGCATATGACTCGGATGGATATCCTCTGGATAATAGCCTGAGCTTTCCATACACCTTACCCGGCGATGTTTCCGCTACCGGAGGTTTTGCTATCGCTGACATAGACAGGGATGGAAAAGTTGAAATAATCTTTGGAGCCAGTGATGGACTCCTTCACTGCTGGGAGCTGGGCACTTGCGCCACTGGCTATGCACCATGGACTCAGTACCAGCATGATGCTGGAAGAACCGGAGTGCTGGAATGATAGCACTCCTGCTTCTAACATGTCTTGGTGTCACAGTTGGCCCGGGTTGGAGTGAACCTTTTCTTGCCACTGATTCGGCAAATACTCACAGACCAATTCAATATCTGGATCGTGATGCTTTTGGAAGGCTTCATCTTATATGGGCTGGTTTCAACGATGAACATAGAATTGCTTACAAGATGTTTTCTCTGGATGGGACTACACTTTATCCTGAAACTATGATATCAAGAGACGTGAATAGTGCTTGCCTTAGGATTGCGACAATGGGCGACAGTCTTTACGCTTTCTGGAGAGAATACAACCCTGTGTACACCGCTGCCCGAAGCCTTACTGACGGCAGTGAAGTACTGCCTGCAACTCATTTGTTCACAACATCCACGCAATATCCATACATCCGCTCCAGTCCGGACAGTCTTGGCAGGTTGCATGTTCTGTACAATAAAGGACCCGATGTTGTTTATTCTGTGTGGAATCCTGCTCCGGGTTCCGGATTCACTACAGAATACGAATGGGTGATTGAAGGTGTATCCACCGGCGGTGTAATTCTAGTGGACGGGGACAGGGTGCATGTTGTTGTGCAGGATCCTGTTTACTTTACCTATGAATACATTCAATATGATTTGGATGGAAACACTGTTGTTCCCCTCATTGATTTTACTCCAGATGACATTTTTTGTGGTCGTTTTCCTGAAATTAACACAGATTCAGATGGTAATCCAATGATTGTAGCGAAAATCTCCGGCGATTATCTCTACTGGAAACTGGATAAGAATACCGGTGCAACTCTTATTGATCAAAAGAGTCTTGTGAGCAGTGAGCTGCCCGGCATGTCTCCCAGCCCTTCTTTTATTGTCAGGCTGATACCTGGATCTGACGAATTCTATCTTTGCTGGACAGACGGATATCTGGAGCACAGAGTTTTCAACCTTGTTTTTGACTCGGATGGAAATGTCATTGTAGATTGGCATATTGCCTATGACTATAGTGATGAAGATCCTGAAGATATAAAACACATTGATGGAGTTGTTGATGAAGAGGGCAATCTATACATCATTTACCGTCAGGGCGAAACAGAACCTTATCTTGGGACATACCCAACTT
>JAGLDB010000038.1 GCA_023145935.1 Candidatus Sabulitectum sp.
AATTTAATGTTTTCTGTAACATCCACATACGCAACCATGAGACCAATGACCTCTTCCGATTGCGATCTGAGAGGAACTCTGCTGATATTTATTCTTGTTTTTCTGCCTCCGGGTAATTGAAGCGTTTCCTGTCTGTTTAAAACAGGCCGCCCTGTAGCAATAATCTGCTGCTCCAGCTGCCTGGATCTTTCTGTGAACCACAGGTTATCATCAAGAAATTCCTCTGATGCCAAACCTATGTCTTTAAGAAAAACACGGCTTGCGCCCTTGTATTTCAGATCCTTGTCTTTCCAGTAAAGGCCGGCGGGAATGTTATCAAGTACATTCTTAAGCATCAAGTTCAGATTCTTAAGTTGAACTTGAACACTGACAGACTCTGTAATGTTCCGGACAACTCCCAGAATTGTTGAAGCTCGGCCTGAAGAATCCCGTGAAACCCCGAGGCCTTTAACTATGAGCCAGTTGGTTTCTCTCTTCCGTATATCGGGAATCTCGACCTCTACCGAAGGAAATTCTTCACTGCTTGCAACAATGCGGCTGAGAGCATCAGATAAAACGCTTCCCTGTGTATTTGAAAATAGATCAAGCATCTCAGTAAATTTCATAACATTTGGAACATCGCTGCCTGACCACTTTCTGATAAAATCTATTCTGTCAAAGGAGATACTCATGGAGTCCACATCTAAAACAAAAGTTGTCATTTCCTCAGAATCATAAGCCATTTCAAGCTTTTCCATTGTGATCTTGCTCTCTGTAATATCCTTTACAGTAACAAGAAGACTCTCTTCAGAAGTCTTTACGATCCGGCCTTCATACCAGCGGATTCCAGAGCCTGAAATGATAGAATAGCGAAAACTACCGGGAGTACCGGAGGAGAAGGCATTTTTTAATGTTTCTGTGAAATCTTCATGAAAACCTTTGTGGATATACTCGTACCAGCTTTTACATTTACAGTTAAAATTATCGGCAAAACCTGCAGGTACTGAATGAACTTGCAGAATGTTACCTGATCGGTCAGTGGATAGAGTTAAGAGAGGAACTGCGCTTATAGCTTCAGCATTCAGCTTCAAATTCCTTAAGGATGCATAACCGATGCCGGGAAAAAGCTTTTTAACAACAAGAACCAGTGCAATTAAAAGAAGCACTCCAAGCAGTAACGGCCAGTAGGACGGCATTTGACCTCCTGTTCTATTCCCTTATGTGCTCCAGACCAACTGAAATCAGTGTTCTCACATGATCATCTGCCAAGGTGTAATATACATGCCTGCCCTGCTTTCTGCGAGAGATCAATCCGCCGGTTCTTAGTCTTCTCAACTGATGAGAAACAGCAGAGACCGATACATCAAGCTGTTCCGATATGCTGCACACACACTGCTCACCTTCCAAAAGGAACAGTAGAACTCTTAACCGGGTTGGATCTGCAGTCTGACTGAACAGATCCGCAAGCTGTTCTACTTCATCAACTGTGACATGAACTGCAGGAACATGATGATCCATTTTCTTCTCCCTCACTCATAAACTCACCCTGATGACCTATATCAGCCAGTGTTTCAAGAATACTCCTGCTGGAATAGGCAGGCGTTGGAACCACTACTGCCGTACCGAATTCAAGTGATACTGCCACTGAACCTACTCCTGAAAGCTTGCCAAGAGCTTCTGAAACCGACCGAACGCAGTTAGGGCAGGTCATTGCAGATACACTGTAAGTGATACTGTCTGAATCTGCCAGGTCAAGTGAAGCTCTGGAACTGAATTTGTGAAGAATATCTTTGACTGCAAAGAACGCCATTGCAATAAAGAACAGACCTGCTGCAGCAATGCTTAAGATACCTGCAACACCGGAGCTGCGATGACCATGGGACAATATGCCCGAAGGGATCTCCAGATCGTTCAAAAGCAATCCAGCAAACAGGCTGACACCTATTACAGTAAGAATGTAGCTCCAGAATGACAGCTTCCCGAGACTTTTTCTTACAGCACCCATGGTGGCTGCATTGGTAGCCGGGCCTGCCATAAGAAACACAAGAGCGCTGCCCACTGGGAAACCTGCATAAACAAGAGCAGCAGCTATGGGAACTGACGAGACCGAGCATACATACAGGGGAATCCCAATTGCCAGAGCTGCAAGCATACCAAGGGGACCGGCGAGAACCGGGTACTCTGCAAGCTGACCGGGTTCAATGAACACCGTTACCATTGCTGATATTGCCACTCCAATGAAGAGCCAGAGATATATGTCCCGAAAAAGGGTACCGAAAGCGTATCTCCAGATTCTACCTGGAATGGATCCTTTTTCCACCACCTGGCTGGAAACCGGGGCAGAACTGTGCCCATTCCCTTTGTCCAGAACATCCACGATCGTGCCGCTGACAACACCTGCAATAAATGCTGCTATCACCTTTGCAATGGCAACCGGCCACCCAAGCATTGCCCATGTTGCTGCAATTGAATCAACTCCAGTCTGAGGAGTACTGGCAAGAAAACTTACAGCCGCCCCCTTGCTGGCTCCATCCTTTCTGAGGCTCAAAGCTGCCGGAAGCACGCCGCATGAACAGAGTGGAAGCGGAACACCGATAAGACTTGCCTTTATAGAACTGTGTAACCCCGGCTTGCCCATGTGTTTGAAGATCCTGTCCTTCTTTACGAACACATGAAGAATACCAGCAATGAGCAGACCCAGAAAAAGAGATGGTGCAAGCGCAATACCTGTATCCCACATAGCCTGTATGAACTCTTTTAGAAACTGCATCTCAAACCTCAATCTCATTCTTATGTTAATGCTTGAACAACTGCTCAAGTATACACATATCCACAAAAAGGAGGCAACCTGTTTGACCAGTCTCTTCTCCAGCTCTAATTTGAAGCCCAAGGAATACCCGGGTTGGCTGTTTATGAGATTCCATGTCTTCACGCATGGACACTACGAATTGAGTTATCTCAGTAAAACAAAGATCATGGTGCTGCTGAATAATATCTGAAGCAGGAATATCAGGCTGCCAATAAGCAGTGCGGTTCTACCGTCCTGGAGAATGCTGCTGAACTTGATTCGAAGCCCGATACCTGCCATTGCTACAACAAGAGCATAATGGCTCAGCCTGCTGATCACATGAATCACATTCCCGGGAAGAATATTGAAGGTGGGAACAAGAGAGAATAGAACAAATCCCACAATGAAAAGAGGGACTGTTTTTCTTCCTCCATTAAACCCACGCCTTGAACCTTCCCGTGAAAAAAGAGCAATGAGTATGAATACCACAGGAGTAAGCATCAGAACTCTTGTCATCTTCACGATGGTTGCGGTCTGCCCTGCCGATTCACCCACCGAGAACCCTGAAGCAACCACCTGACCCACCGCCTGCAGTGTGTTTCCAATAAGCAGACCTGTATTAACTTCCGAGAATTTTAAAAGAACAGTTCCAATCAGCGGTAACAGAAAAATGCCAATGGTTCCAAGAAAATTGATAACCGCCACAGATAACCCTACTTCTTCCTCATCAACACCGATTATCTCTTTTGTGGCAGCAATTGCAGAACTGCCGCATATACCGTTGCCAATTCCAATAAGAAGCGCAAATTTTCTGTCAAATTTAAACATCTTCGCGAAGAGAAGCGAAGAGGAAATGGTAACAGCCATGGCTGTAACTATGATAAGGATCGACTGATAACCCAGATCCTTCAGAATCATGAAGTTCAGATTCACTCCCATGAGTGCAACAGCAAAAGCCAGTATCTGTTTTTCACAGAAGGATATCCCGGAGGTGAATTCTTTTCCGGGTTTCAATGTATTGCCCACTGCGACTCCGAGCAGTATCGCCACGGCTACTGATCCAAACGGAACAAATCCGGCAAGAACCTCAGCCACAACTCCAAGAACAATACACAAACCAAGCCCGTAAACTAATTTCATCAGAGTATCTTAATTTACTCTTCTTGAACCATTTGCCGAGTCCAGTTGTTCGATGATCTTTTTGCAGTATGCCTCAAGGGTCTGAATAAACTCATCCTCTTCCAGAGCGCCCCTTACTGCCATATAGTCATCGATAATTCTCTCTCCTCTTGTGTAGTCTTTCATTCTTGAAGAGATCGCGGCACTTCTGACATAGCGAAGCAGATCCAGCATTTCACCGGTTTCGCTGTCATTCAGTGAGCCGTCAAGGTATTTCTTCCAGAGTTCCATACTTCTGAGGCATTTACGGAAAACCTCAATGCCTTTAACACGGTCGTCTTCCGTTATGAAGTTCTTTCCAGCTCCGGGCATGCTCTCACATGAATTCTGTTCCAGTCTTTCCCAGGCATCTTTAACCATCAAAAGTACTTCATCTGAAAAAACAGATGTATCCACGGAAGTGTGTACAGCTTTGAGCCGCTTCCTGTATTTCCAGGAATTCCTCAGTACCGAGTACAGATTCTCACTGAGCATCCAGCCTGGAATAAGTCTGTTCCATCCTTCGGGCACGCCCTGCGGTCGTTTGTGAGGCAGGGTAATAAGAGAGAACGGAAAACTGACCCGCTGGGGAAGGGTCGTAAGACCAGTAGCGATTATTGTAAAAGGGCTTCGACTGAAATCCGCAGGAAACTTAACCGATGTACTGAGACCGAAGAATTGACCAGTCCCCGGTTTAATCTCCTGATCGGGAAGTCGGGAAGTGTGGTTGCTGCCCACATTGGCACCGTATCCTATGTTACCCCGGCCCCCTGGCCACATGGCAGCAATAAGAAGAGACTGATGGTGTATTCCAGTGAGAGGCCCCACAACACTAGCTGTTACCTCTCCCTCGCCAAGAACACTGTCTGCTCCAAGGAAAGAGTCGGTAAGTTTCCCATGCCTTTCCACCACAGCGCATTCACCTGCTATTGAATTCTCTACTATGGCAAAAGAGTCAACTGAGGAATTCCACTGAAGAACACTGTTCCTTATCAGAGCTCCATCCACAGCTGAAGCGCCACCGAATAGAATTGAACCTCTCACAGCCGAGGCATTTTTAACCAGCACCTTCTCAAGTATCAAGCTATTATAAATACAGGAGCAATTCGTAACAACCGCATTCCGACCGATCACACCTTTCAACTTCTCACGGATGCCGTTCCTTAGAAGAATGCACTCTTCGATAAATTTTCTGCCTGAAGCGGATCCAAGGAAAGCCACATCGTTGTGATCAAAGTGCGGAAGAATGGGAACCTGCCTTTCACCGGTTTCAACGCCGGCATTCATGAAAGCGCCCATGACTCCCGGTGAAGAGTCCCACTGTATGCTACCGCAGTATTCCACTTTGGCCCCTGGAAGAAGGGTCATAGATGATATGTCTCTTGTGGACCTAACAGTCAACGGTCCTTCAATATTACAATTCTCGAAAGAAGTGTAGACCAGTATCCCTGCTGGAAGATGCACATTAACCGAACCCTGGAAACTGCAGTTAACAACAAGACTGAGATCCGACTCTGAAGTAAATTTAACCAGATCCCACTTGCTGGAGCTGCACCCCTGTGCTTTGAGCTTCTGGATCTGACTGCTGTTTAATGACACTGCAGTGGTGCAGTTCAAACTATCTTTGTGAATCAACAGTTCTTCAGCAAGCTCTGCAATCCTGCTCAGATCAATCAACTCTGTTCCGCCTTTCTCCCCTGGACCATGCAGCCACATTTTTCAAGGCTTCCACTGTTCGCCTCTCAAGGGCTTCCTTTGTGTTAAAACCGGTATGAGGTGTTATAACTACTCCTGTTATTCTGTGAAGAATGTTATCAGACGGCAATGGCTCCGGGGTTGTAACATCCAGTCCCGCACCTCCAAGATATCCACTTAGAAGAAACTCCTGAAGTCTGGTCTGGTCAACAAGATCTCCTCTGGCAGTATTAACAAGTATTGATCCGGGTTTCATCATGGAGAATCGCTGAGCATTCATGAACATTTCAGTTTCTTCTGTTAAAGCGAGATGCAGAGATACAACATCCGAATGCTCCAGAAGGTATGACAGCCCTGTGTACTTTCCCGGGAAATCCGCCTTTTCCGATCTGCTCCACCCGAGAATTTTGCAGGACGCCGCCTTGAACAATGAAGCTGCCGCTAAACCAATAGCGCCTGTCCCGATTATTCCCACGGTCTTGCCGTAGAGTTCTCTGCCCTGTCTGTGTCCCGGATCTCTCATAGACATCACTGCAAGGGCAAAAGCCAGCTCTGCCACACCATTTGTTGAATATCCAGGTACATTGGCAACAGCCACGCCATGAATGGCTGCTGCTTCCAGATCCACATGGTCATATCCTGTAAATGCAAGAGAAATCAAGCCACCATTCATAGCTTCCATAACCCTGCTGTCCAAAACACTGTTAACGGCTATCAACGCATGATGACCGGCCGGAACACTGCCGTGGGTAACTTCCCAATCAGGAAGAATGTCTGCTGCAATCGAAAGAGTTCTTTCAACTGTAACTCCAGGGTCCTGAAAAATCAGAAGCTTTTTCATGCAGGCAGTTCCTTAAGAATATCAACAAGGTAGTCGAAGAAGCTGGCCACAGATGATACACCAACAGATTCCCCGGGGATGTGAACATCGCTTATATCCGGACCAAGACTGATCATATCCAGATTGCCAACACGCTCACCTATTATTCCACATTCAAGCCCTGCATGAATTGCCTCCACCGCCGGGTCAGACCCAAAACACTTCCTATAGACGGTCTGTGCTGTTTTCAAAAGCTCCGATGAGGAATCAGGCGCCCATCCCGGATAACCGTTGCCCATGGAAACCACCGCTCCAGCCAACCGCCCTACTGCTGCAATGCTCTCGCAGTGTGCCTCTTTTGCAGACTCAACCGCACTTCTGACGCTTAGAAGAACAGACAGTTCATTTTCTTCATCATTCCATGCTGCAATTGCAACATTGCATGAAGTTTCAACGAGCCCGTTTACCACACCGCTCATTTTCTTTACACCGTGCGGAAGAGCCAAAAGAACATCAATAATTCTTTCTGATGAATCCTTTACAAGACAGTGATCCGACTCTACTTCTTCACAGGCAATGGTAATATTCTTCTCAATCCCCGTGAATTCCTCAAGAAGATCTTTTGTGATAATGGAGCAGAGAGCCCTGGCTCCCGCAAGATCTTCAACTGCCATATAAGCCTCTGCACTTCGCGGTATGGCATTGTGCTTGGTTCCTCCGGCAATGCTTATCAACCTGCCGTCCAGTAATTCCTCCATCTGTCTGCAAACCCTGGCAAGCAGCTTTATGGCATTTCCGTTCCCGGAACCTATCTCTATACCGGAGTGGCCACCGTTAAGATCATCAACCGTTATCTTTACAGCATCGCCTGAATACCTCTGAGATATTTCCTTCAGATTAATGTGAACATCTTTTCCGCCGGCACAGCCAATGGTAATACAACCAAGGTCCTCGGAATCAAGGTTTATAAGTTTTTTCGCCGTTATCCATTCAGGTGGGAACTGAAGAGCCCCCACCAGCCCCCGCTCCTCGTCAACGGTGAATAGACACTCCATAGGAGGCAGCCCTGGATAATGGCCATCCAGCAGTTCAAGCATCAATGCCACACCAATTCCGTCGTCTGCCCCAAGAGTGGTCTCATTTGCTACAAGCCTGTCCCCCATAAGAACAGCGTCAATGGGGTCTGTATGAAAATTGTGATTGCTTCCTGCAATCTTTTCTCCCACCATATCCATGTGAGACTGAAGCATAACCGGGTGACCGGAACCTGGCTTCCTGATCAAAACATTGCCAGGTGCGTCATGGTCAAATTGAAGAGCTCTTTCCCGGGCAAAAGATTTCAAATATCCTGATATCATAGTCTCATCACCACTGGTGTGGGGAATGCTACAGATCTCCTTGAAGAATCTCCAAACCGGTTTTGTGCTCAGTTCTTCTGGAAACATTATTACTCCTGTCTGAAAGTCTTTAAAAAATGATCAAAGACAACCTCTCCGGTATTAAACCCCGGCCCGGAGGCCAAAACTGCCTCCAGATCCATGTTGTTCTTTGTGAAAAGCTCTATATCCTCTGCAAAACACTCATTCCCCTGAACACGGTCGAATTCAGGATGGAATTGTGTACCGAACAATTTCATTCTGTGGTTCACAAAAGCCTGAATCTTTGTGTGACTGTTGGTTGCTGTAACCACCGAACCGGCTGGCAAGTCAACCACACAATCATAATGTGACTGCCATACTGCCTTTTCCCCGGAAAGACCTGCAACAGACCACTCCGGAAGAAAATAAACATCCTTCCATCCTATCTCAATTGCTCTGCACCTGGCAACAGCATCGATCCCCACAGTAGCCCTTGCAAGAAGCTGATGACCATAACATATGCCCATTTGCGGCACACCTGCTTCAGAACAACGTTTCACAAAAGAGATAGCGCCCTCCATAAAGAAAGTGTCCTCTATTATGGAATATGAAGATCCGGAATGAATAACTGCTCTGTAATCTTCTGCTGCCATTGAAGGAAAAGGTTCACCCTCAACAACCCTCACTGCAGTAAATGGAACTTTAAGCCATGAGCTTATCCGCCCTCCGGAAATGCCATCAACGGAATAGTCAATAACAGCAACAGGTTTATTCGCTACCATAAAACCCCTTAATTATCAGCAGTTGAAGAACGAGAATGCACAATCCTGACAGTACAATAATTCACCTGTCCTGCCATTTGCAACCACGACCCAGTTGAAGTATCATTTTCACTTCGAAAGGAGAGTATTCTGAAAAAACTGATTGCAAGAAAAAACCGGTTCCCGTTCTTCAGAGCTGTTCATCCAAGGCGCAGACTCACAGTAAGAATGGATACCACAAACCACTGCAACTTAAGATGTTCCATGTGCCCCATGAGGCTTTCAGACAACGATCCATCAAGAAGATGGAAACACATGAGCGACGAAATATTTCAGAAGATAAGAACTGAGGTTTTTCCTCTTGCCAGAACCGTGGGGATATCATGCGGAGCGGAGCCCCTGACGAACCCGAAGTTCAGCCGACATCTTCAGGCTCTTTACGAAAGCGGTGTTCCCTACAGACAGATGGTTACTAACGGTACACTCCTCACCGAAAAGCTCATAGACATAATCCTTGAATTTCCACCAACCAGTCTGTTTATATCCATAGATGGAGCCAGGAGCAAAACACATGCCTTAATCAGAGATGGGGCTGATCTTGATAAAATTCTAACAATGACCAGCAGAATCATCACTAACAGAGGCAAAAAGATCTTCCCTATGATCGGTTTCAGTACAACTCTTCAGAAAGACAATCTTAATGAGCTTGCCGATATTGTAAAACTCGCAGGCAGAACAGGAGCATTGTCTGTGGGTGCTGTACCGCTGGTCCCATACGAAGGGTTAAACACCCTTGACAAAGTTGTAGACATTAGCTCCCACCATGCAGTGTATGAAATTTCCCGAGCCCGTGCAATTGCATCTGAGCTGGGAGTGAAATTTCATCTTTCCAGCGATTTATCAGACAGAACATCATCGCACCCCTGCCCGTACCTGAAAGATACCGTTTTCATTGATCAGGACGGCTCTGTTTTTCCATGCCCGTACTGGAATACAGAATACCCTATGGGTAATGTAATGGAAGGGTTTGATAAGGTATGGAACGGAAAGGATTACACAAGACTGAGAAAAGGGGAATTCATCAACACAGACAACTGTATGCATTGCCCGGAAGTAACATTGAGAACCATGGAAGTTTTAAAGGCAAAACAGTAACAGCGGTCAGGGAAAAGCAGTAATTCCCATAAAACTACTAACCTTCCAGGTATCGTCTTCGTAGACCATAACAGCCTGTTGTGGTATTTCGACACCGGTTGTTGTGCGGAAAATCATATCCACAAGAGCGTCCCGGCCATCTACTTCAATTGAACTAACTTCGAGTTCATAAGGTGCGTACCGTGCTGCCATCATGGGAAGAGAGAGCGTTGCGGAAAGGTATTCTTTTGTCTCCCAGTCTTCTGCCACGTCAAGCTCTACGGCGTAGCCAACACCACTCAAACGCCGCATGACTGCTTCCGGGTCATCGCCAAGGTTGTGCTTTATTGAAACCAGCATAACCTCAACCTGATCAAGTGCACTGGAAGAAAAATAATCTGAAGCAACTGACCCCTCTCCTGCCTGAAGAGCGGACATGAAATCTGAAACAACTACATGAATCAAAGAATCAGACTCTGCATCTTCTCCGTAAGAAACAGCCGCAATCAAAACAGTCAGCAACACGAGAACCAACCCTCTCATAGTACCCCTCTCGAATATGCATCCCACCGTGACAGATAATAGATAGAAAGTTGAGCTAAAGCAAGGGGGAAGCTCACAGAGCTTCACCCCATATGGCAAGCGTATTCTTTAAGCCCTCAAAAGCAATTGCCAGCCCCTTCTCTGCAACCCATTCCCGCCTTGAATGAAACAATTCACCGCCTGTGGGAAGATTTGCTGTGGGAACTCCCATAAAGCTCAATCTGGAACCGTCGGTGCCGCCTCTTATGGAGCCTTCATTAACTTCAATCCCTGCACGCCTCATGCCCTGCAAAGCATAATCAACCAGTCGTCTATCCTTCTTTAATATTTCGCCGGGATTGCTGTACTGTTCTTTCATGGTCAGCTCTATTTGAGACCCTGCAAACAGAGATGCAAGACAATCTCTGATCGCTTCCATTCTTTTCCTTCTTTCCACCATTCCTTCAATTGTGAAATCCCGGAGTATTACTTTTACCTCAGCTGACCCGGTGGTGCCTTTCACAAACAATGGATAATCAAAACCTTCTCTGCCTGAACTGTTCTCCGGCATTTCTTCCGAGCGCATGAGAGAGATCAATTCACCTGCTATCCTCACAGCATTAACCATGCTTCCAGCAGCACTTCCCGGATGAACTTCTCTGCCGGTGATCTTCCAGTTGGCTGACCATGCATTGAAAGTTTCAGAGGACACTTCGGTTACCTCTCCTCCATCAACTGTGTATGCGAAATCCGCTCCGAAACGATCAACATCAAAATTATCAACACCCCGGCCGACTTCCTCATCGGGAGTAAAAGCAACCACAACTCCAGGGCGGGGCATGTCTGGATTGGCAATAAGCCATTTGCATGTCTCCATGATAATTGCAATACCGGATTTGTCATCAGATCCAAGAAGGGTGGTACCATCACTTGTAATAATTGTTCCACCCTTGTAGCGAAGCATGTCAGAACATTCTTCAGGATTGATGACCACTCCCTCTTTCAATGTAATTGGAAGACCGTCCCAATCAGTGTGCAACTGGGGGTCAACTCCCTCCCCGGGAGACTCGGGAGAAGTATCCACATGGGCAATAAGACCTATTGTTTCAGCTGAGTTCCCACCTGGAACCCTGGCATAAAGAACACCTGTGGAGGACAAATACACATTCTCCATCCCGAATGCCGAAAGTTCTTCCTCTAGAATCCTAAGAAGGTCAAACTGTCTTGAACTGCTTGGACTTGTGTAACTATCAGGGTCGGATGCGGTTGAAACAACTGCATATCTTATAAATCTCTCTGCAACTGGGTTCATTGAAGCTCCTTTCAAGAGGCTTAAGATAGTTAGTATAATTGGCTGACAACCAATCAACCATCAGGAGGGTATTTTTCAGCATGAGTGTGTTCCTTTCGGAGACCGATATAGCCAAATTTCTCGGACAGAATCTCCCTGACACCAGGAAAGCTCTTAAGTCCGCTAAACTCAAGAGTATTAATCGCCAGGGTCACAGGGTCTTTGCCAGAGAAGATGTTTTGAACTGGCTTGCAGAGAATTTTACTTCGCTGACATCTGAAAGACTCATGCGTGCCGACCACTCCTCCGCTGACATTGCAGGTCTGGATCCATTCTCTTGCGGAATTACTCAACTTCTTTCTGAAAGCGAAATTTTCTTTCCTGAAAGAGCATCCACAAGGTCAAGCATACTTCGCTCGATTTCCATGAAAGCTGTTGAGCAGGGAGCTGTATACGATGCTGCAGAGTTACGGGATCAGCTTGAGAAAAGAGAAACAGTGATCTCAACTGCACTGAAGTGTGGAGCAGCGCTGATCCACCCTCTGGATATCAGACAGTTGTATGTCGAAAAAGAATTACTGCTTCTGGCCATACCTCCGCATCCTATTCCATTCGGCGAGTCAAATGGACGACTGACATCTCTCTTTTTTCTCCTTCTTTTCCCTGATCCGCACAGACATGTGCATATTCTTGCCAGATTAAACAGATTACTTAGAAATAGTGATTTCATCGAGAACATACTCGTTGCAGTTTCGCACGAAGACGCTCTCGATATAGTGTATCGCCGTGAACTGGATGTGATCAGTTCCGGCGGAAAGAGCTGAACAGGAGGAACCGTGAGTTTATTCAAAGGTAGAGACACGATCTCTCTGAGAGATATGAACATTGATGACTTGTGGACGATTGTAAGAGTAGCTGGAGAGGTAAAAGCGGGCAAACACCAGGGTTGTCTGGGGAACAAGACCATAGCATCTCTTTTCTTCGAACCATCAACCAGAACAAGACTCTCCTTTGAATCAGCTGTGATGAAAAGCGGCGGCAGTGTGTTTGGGTTCGCCGACCCCGGTTCTTCCTCGCAGAAAAAAGGTGAGTCATTTTCCGATTCTATCAGAACAGTTACCGGGTACTGTGACGCTATGATAATTCGTCATCCGGTTGAAGGTGCCGCCAGGCTTGCAAGTGAAGTTGCCTCTGTACCTGTCATTAATGCAGGTGACGGTGCAAACCAGCATCCAACACAGACATTCCTTGACCTGTTCACCATCTATGAGGAATTCGGACGATTGAAGGGTCTGAAAATTGGAATTATGGGTGATCTCAAGTATGGGAGAACTGTTCATTCGCTTACCCATGCAATGGCAATGTTCGGGGCGGAAATGGTGTTCATTTCACCACCATCTCTGAAGATGCCGACAACCATTCTTTCCGAATTGACGGAAAATGGGATATCATTCCGCACAGCAGACACACCAGAGGATGCAGCAGACATGAACCTTGATGTTCTCTATGTAACAAGGATTCAAAAAGAAAGATTTGGTGATCCGCAGGAATACAAGAACGTAGCCCATGGATACAGGATAAACAATGAAACAATTGAGGCACTGGGAGGGCAGGTCAGAGTCATGCATCCTCTTCCCAGGGTAGATGAGATCGCAGAAGAAGT
>JAGLDB010000380.1 GCA_023145935.1 Candidatus Sabulitectum sp.
CTTCCTGTAAGTGATGTGGGATGCAGCAGTATTCCAGTTTCATGGTCAAAAAGCATTTTTCTCCATTCTTTTCGGTGGAAAAATACTTATAACGTACAGTGCCCGCCACCGAAGTGGCGGGCAATGATAAGGAAGGAAGGTGTCAAAGAGTTCGTTTTTTCCCCGCACGCTATTAATGAATCTCTCTGACAGAGAGAAGTATACATATACGCCATCTCGATGTCAAGGCGTATATATATAATACTTGATACTGGTGTATGCGGTTGAGCATGTATTGATTACGACAGGGTTACGCGTTTAGAATTGGCGACCAGCTGATGTCGAGGTTGGAAGGTATCACAGGAAATGGCACAAACATTCGGATGGTAGTGTAGTTGAGAGGGTTCAGGTCTCTTTTTCTAAAAATATCTTCAATGATCTCTCCGTATTTGTCAACACCATACAGAGTGTTCTGTTCTATTGTAGGCTTTACTTCAAAGCCGGGTTTTATCGGAAGGATAGATCTTGACAGATCGATGAGCTTTCCATTGTAGGTATCGGATTCTTCAAGAATAGAGGAAATTACTCTGGGATTGAATCGGGATTGTTCGGCGAAAGCAGTTGGAATAATTATGTCCATAGCAGCCAGCTGACAGGGGGTTATTACCTTTGCAGAGGTTGAACTGTCCTCGTCCATTACAAATCCGTCAAGATCTATAATTTCAGCAAACACAAGATCCATAAGGCCTGCGTTTCCAGTTTCCAGAGGAAAGATCTCTTCCACGCTTTCAACGAACCCCCCACGGGAAGATACCGTGGGCAGAGAGCAGTCGCAGAACTCTGCGTAGTAAGGCAGAGAACCGCTATCAAAGGGTTCAGACAGAGGTCGGCTTCTTGGGGAATGAGGTTGTCCCTCAAATTCGGTAAATATTCTTGGATGCACGTAGAACCATGGTATGTCCGGCCTGTTACGCCGGAGTCCGAAGGAGCCTTTAACCAGTGTAAGTTTCCATCTGGATGAATCTTCCGTGGGCTCAAAGAGTGAGATTGTAAGCCGGGTCATTGCTTCAAGGCCATAGAGATATCTGTTTCCGGAGAACGCAAGTTTTCTGTGATCCAGTGATGCCTGGCGGGAACCTTCTTCAGAGTATGCAAGAAGCATCATCTCCATGCTTGGTCTGTCGCCTGCGTGCAGTTCGACCAGGTCCTCAAACAGGTTGAAATTCTTTTCCGCTGCAGAAAGCAGTGAGTCAGCAACTCCCTGTCTGGACGCTGCGCGGAGAAATCCCTTGAAGGCTGCTTTCCGCGGGATATGCCTAACAGAAAGAAAACAGTCATCAAGCTCATGAAGCTTGAATATGTTCCATCCTATCATTCGATCTATCCCGAGAGTTTTATACACATCACGAGGTTGTTCCAACTCTCCCGGCAACGCCAGAAGTATATCGGTGACAGCATTTTTAAGACCTGTAAGACACTCTTGAGCTTGTGTGCCCAGCAATGATGATCTCAAGTAAACCTCTTTCGGTAAGCTTTCGGCAAAGAAGTAAGATAGTATATATATAAGAAAAGTGCTACCTCCATATAAAGATCAAAATGGTGCATACTTGCACTATCGGTAAGTCTAAATCATATTTATTGGATGAGAAACACTAGAGAATTACTATTTATCTCAATTCTTCTGATCACGGCATCTGGATGTGCTACCAGAGACAACTCTGATTTCCAGCA
>JAGLDB010000381.1 GCA_023145935.1 Candidatus Sabulitectum sp.
TATGGGAACCCGGAAGCCTGAATAACCCTTCTGTAACACCGACCAGAGGGTTTCTGTATTTTGGTTTTCTTTGGCTATTAGATACCCCGCCGCTTGCGGCGGTCGGGGCGTCATTGATATTAAGGTTAATAGCTTCTTGTAGGCTCATGTTATGTCATTATTAATACTATTCACTCATCACACATTACCGTACCAGTTTTTCTAATTCAAGAGAGAAAACCGTTGGGAAATGCCGGGATCACCTACAACAGTATAAACTCCTGCAGGAAGTTTATCACCGGAGTAATCTGTTCCATTCCAGAAACCAGTTCCGTCAGAGATCTCAACTGAAGAAACTTCTCGCCCTATAAGATCAAACACTTTGAGAATAGTAGTTTCATTGGTGGAAAGAATGAACTGAACACCTTCACTGGATGGGTTTGGTGAAGCTGTAAGCGACACTAACGGGGGAATGGGAACATCAGCACCACCCACTCCAAGGTAATCGTGATTGAACCAGCCAAAGGTGGGGAAATAGCCTATTTCAGGCTCAGTCTCTACCTGTGCGTAAACAATGTAAAGATTCCCATCTTCATCAACAACACCATCGATTCCTTGCAGATCTTCAGGATCCTCATCACTGTAGTCATAGGCTACATGCCAGTCAACAAGAACATTCCCGTCTTCATTCATGAGAAGATTGAAAACCTTGTTCACCCAATTGCCGTTTGTCCAGCAGAGGTAAAACTCTTCAGTTCCTGGAAGGTGTCGAAGAATGAAAGAATTGCTAACATCCATTTCCGGAATTTCCGCTGTAACAAGAGTTTTTTCATCGACAATTATTTCCCCAGTAACTCTGTGGATTTTCCACAACACAAATCGAGCGCCCTGACTGGCACCGGAAACACTTTCTACAACCATCAAATTTCCATTGGAATCAATATTAAGCTCAGGAAATCTGCTACAGTTTAATTCATTATCTGTAAAGTCTAACAAGGGAATTATGGTATTTCCTTCAAGATCGTACTGAAGGTATTCGTATGTGTGATAAACGGGATCCTGAACTACAATATGAACTCGGTTTTCATCAACCAGCAAAACACCGCCTGCACTGGCTCCCTCAATCTTCCACTCATACTCTGTTACAAAACCGGAACCGGATGCCGGTGTCCAGACTGCATAATAAACATCTGCCCCTCTATTGAAAAGCACATGAAGCCTTCCAAGGCTGTCAGGATAGGCTCTTATGATCGGGTAGAGTGTGTTGGTTGTAAAAAGATATGTAGCGGGAGTGATTTCACTGCCATCAGCTAAACTGCGAGTTGCGTAATAAATCGGAATAGATTCCCTCCAGAAGGACATAAGGCTGTCTCCCATGGTCATTGTTGAAAGGCATAAACTTTGCATATTTCTTGACATCATAGTTTCAGGATAGAGTTCTGTTCCGTCAAGAGAAAACACCTTATAACCGATTCTGGAATCATTGTTGAATCCAGCCCAAACAAGATGAAATCTGTCCTGGGAATCTCTATGAATAAACTGAATGCGTCTCTGTGTATTTGCCGAATCTGTGACCAGAATTGGATTACTCCAACCAGGGCCGGGAGTTACTCCAAGGCATGTCAAAAGCAGAGCACAGAACCCGATCATTCTAAAACTCCTGTTCTGCCATAGTCATGCTGGAACTGTGTCCACGGTGCATAACCAGTGGTACAACTACCTAGCTC
>JAGLDB010000382.1 GCA_023145935.1 Candidatus Sabulitectum sp.
CCCCAGACAATATGCCTGCCAGGCGCCTCAAACACCTTGTCCAGAGCAGTTCTGATTGTTCCAAAGAGTCTGCTGACCATCCATAAAAGAGTGACAAATCCGATAATGCTGATGGTGGAACCGCCACCAAGAACTGCTGTCTCAAGATCAATAAGAATAGCTTCCGGAACGAAAGGATTCAAGCCGGTGAGCCAGTTGACAAACTCTTCCCTGATAGAAATATCGCCCATAACAACCAGAGCGCTGAACTGAAAGATGAGAACAGTTAGAGGGATCAGGGTTACAAGAACATTAAAGGAGATAGCCGCAGCACCAAAATAAACATTGTCTCTGCCCCATGCCAGGTAGAATCGATGAAAGAATCTACCGGCAATCCTGAAACCATTCTTAACTGCGGAAACTATCTTATTCCACAGTAACACTCTTAGCAAGGTTCCTTGGCTTATCGACATCACATCCCCTTGAGACAGCCACATAGTATGAAAGTAACTGAAGCGGGATCACTGAAAGAAGAGGTACCAGAATATCTGTTACCGGAGGTATTTCAAGAACCCATTCAGCAACTGTCCTTATCTCATTGTCACCTTCTGTAGCAATAGCAAGAACTCTTCCCCTGCGGGCTTTAACCTCATGAATATTAGACATCACCTTTTCATAGGCAGCGTCCTTTACAGCAATTACAGCAACAGGCATCATATCATCGATCAATGCTATTGGTCCATGCTTCATCTCAGCTGCAGGATATCCCTCGGCGTGAATGTAGCTTATCTCCTTCAACTTCAGAGCCCCTTCAAGTGCCACAGGGTAATTAACACCCCGGCCCAGATAGAGGAAATTACTGGCATAAGTGAACTGCCTTGCCATTTCCTTAATAGCATCAGACCCCTGAAGAATGGTTTCCACTTTCTCCGGGATCTCCATGATAGCACGACATAGCTCAATTCCATCTTCCCGTGACAGGTTTCCTTTTGCCCTGCCAAATGCAAGAGCGATCAACGAAAGGATCATGGTCTGTCCGGTAAAGGCTTTTGTGGAAGCCACTCCGATCTCGGGGCCTGCATGAATATAGACTCCGTTGTCTGTCTCCCTGGCGATTGTTGAACCCACCACGTTAACAATACCCAGTGTTCTGATTCCACGCTTTTTTGCCAGGCGAAGAGCTGCCAGTGTATCAGCGGTTTCTCCACTCTGGCTGATAACGAACATTACCGTTCCATCTTCAAGAACAGGATCTCTGTATCTGAACTCACTGGCGTATTCAACATCAACAGGGATCCGGGCAAGCTTTTCTATGATGTACTTGCCGATAAGCCCAGAATGCCATGATGTTCCGCAGGCTGTAATGACTATCCTGTTAACACCACGCATATCACTCTCGGACATCCCGAGGCCACCAAGCCTTGCGGTTCCGTTCACCAGGTCAATTCTACCTCTGAAAGCGTTACGAAGTGATTCCGGTTGTGAATTGATCTCCTTCAGCATGTAATGGGGGAATCCATCCTTTTCGATCTCTGCAAGATCCCAGTCCACATGCTGAATCCGATCCCTGGTCATTCTGGGGTCTGATGAATTAGAAGAAATCCCGCTGCTGGTGATCTCTACGATCTCTCCTTCTTCAAGATAAATTACGTTCCTTGTATGAGCTACTATTGCCGCAACATCGCTTGCTACTATGTTTTCCCCATCACCTAT
>JAGLDB010000383.1 GCA_023145935.1 Candidatus Sabulitectum sp.
CTGATCTACTTCGGGTATTCAACAGCATGACTGAAGCTTACTACAAAGTTGACATCAAGGGCACAATTACTGCCGTTAACAATAGAGCAGTAAAGATGTTCGGGTACAACTCTGTGGATGAGATGCTGGGTTTGAGACTCACCCGGGACTTCTTTCCAGATCCCGAAATGAGAAGAACTTTCCTTGAGGGATTAACCGATGACGGCACTATTCATCAGTGCACTGGGCAGCTTAAGAGAAAAGATGGCAGCCTGTTTTATGCTGAGACCAATGCAAGAAGACTTTTAGATAAGGACGATATAGTCACCGGCCTGGAGGGTTATGTCAGAGATATTTCCATAATGGTTGAAGCCAGGATGACTCTGGAAGTCAGTGAAAAACGCTTCAACCATATTCTTAACTCCATCCAGAGGGGCATTGGTCACATAGGGAATGATGGGGAAATTACTTTTGCAAACAGATACATGATAGAGATGCTTGGCTATTCTTCTGTTGACGAGATTATCGGAAAGAAAATTATCGATCATGTTTCACCTGATCTGAGGGAAGCTTTCGGTGAAAAGATGAAACAGGCCATGAAGTCAGGGAATGCCTCATTTGAAGTTGAATTCATAAGAAGAAACGGAAGCGTTTTTCAGGCAATAGCCGGAGCAACACCGGACATGGATGAGAATGGGAATATCTGTGGTATCTTTGGTTCCTTTGCGAACATTTCAGAGTTAGTAGAGGAAAGACGTGAAACCGAGCACCTTACTCGAACACTTAAGGCTATCAGGCAAGTTAATCATATCATTACGAAGGAAAGGTCTCTGGATATGATGATCCAGAGTGTCTGCGATGCTCTCATTTCAACAAGCGGGTATTCATCTGCATGGATAGCTATTTACAGACAAAATACGAATGTTGTTAAGAAGCTTGTTTCCGCAGGTATTCCCAAAGCAAATATGGTTGAACTTGCAGCAATATTTGAATCGGGAAAGAACTGCTTTTGTGCTTCCCTTGCACTTAAAAAACCAGGAATTGTCACCATAGAGAATGTAAAGAACCTATGCGGCGACTGCCCCCTTTTAGGGCTTGAACCTGAAAGTCGGCCATTTACCACCACCCTGATGGTTGATGGAATAATCTATGGGGTAATTTCAGCTGAGCTGCCTATCGAGATCAGTCTTTCTTCCAGTGAAAAATCTCTCTTTCAAGAGGTGGCTGATGATGTGGCGTACTCTGTTCGCAATATCTACATGGAAGAGGAAAGAATTAAGTCGGACAAGATCATTGCAAAATCAAATGAACAGCTGTCAGAGGCTCTTAAAGTTGCAGAACAGTCCTCTGTAGCAGCCAGAGAGGCAAGCAAGGCTAAAAGTGAATTCCTGGCCAACATGAGCCATGAAATACGAACTCCTCTGAATGGAGTTATTGGAATGATCGGTCTGCTCATGGGAACCGATCTGTCTCCGGAGCAAAGAGAATTTGCCGAGACTGTGAAGGTAAGCGGAGATGCCCTGCTTACTTTGATAAACGACATTCTTGATTTCAGCAAGATCGAAGCAGGAAAACTTGAAATTGAGATCACAAGTTTTGACCTAAGACTGCTTCTTGAGGAAATAGGAGATATGATGGCAGTCAGGGCCCAGCACAAAGGTCTTGAATTCATATCTCTGATCGCCCCTGACATACCTGCCCCTG
>JAGLDB010000384.1 GCA_023145935.1 Candidatus Sabulitectum sp.
TCAGCTCGTGGGCCAGAACACTGATGAACTGGAATCTTACCCTCCTCTTTTCCCGCTCCAGTTCCCGAGCCTGGCGCAGTGTAACAAGGTGAGCTGCAGCCTGCCTGACAGAAACCTTCAGCTCTGCCGGAGTGAACGGCTTGGGCAGAAAATCATACGCCCCCTGCTTTGTTGCTGATATGGCAGTCTCGATGGATGCGTAAGCGGTGATCATTATGGCCATCAGGTCAAGGTCATTCTGTTTTATCCAGTGCAGAACCTCAATGCCCGAGATCCCACCCATCTTATTGTCAAGCAGAACGATATCCGGAGGTAACTCTTTCATCAGAGCAATTGCTTCTTCACCTGACGCAGCCTCGGTTACATCAAATTTTACAATATCGCCTGTATCCTCTGCCTCCATGGAGAAATGCCGCAAGGAGCGCTTAACACCCATTCTCATGCCTTCTTCGTCGTCAACGATCAGCAGGGCAAGCACTTTTTCAGCCATGATGCTAACGACTCTCTATCTTATTCAGTTCTTCCTGGATCTGTTCAAATCTTACGGGCTTGGAAAGAATAGCATCGGCATTGATCCATCCCGAGGAATCCTCTTCACCTGTAAACTGAATACCTGTTTCTCCTGTAACATTCGTCACCATGATCACAATACATTCAGGAAATCTCTTCTTGATACGGTACGCCAGCACAAACCCGTCATCGTCATTTTCCATCATCAGATCGACCACAGCAATATCAGGGGTGAATGAATCAAATGTTTCCTCTGCTTCCGTTCTTCCCGGGGCAGTGATCACTTCATAACCTCTTGACGAAAACATCATCTCGGTCTGATCAAGGAAATCGGAATCGTCATCCACAACAAGAACTTTCTTTATTTCAGTCATAGGATACCTCCTTTACTAATTCTCCGGTCCTCTTCTGGGAAGAGTAACCGTAAAAGTGGTTCCTGTAGGTCCGGAATGGGGATCTGCATTGGAATCCACTGTTATCTGCCCTCTGTGCATTTTCACGATACCATAAGTTACTGCAAGACCAAGACCTGTACCCTCACCTCTGCCCTTTGTGGTAAAGAAGGGTTCAAATATCTTCTTCAGGTTTTCCCTGGGAATTCCCCTGCCTGTGTCGGTTGCCTGAATTACAACTTTGTCTGCGTCGCCTCCGCAGAACACGGTAAGTTTGCCGGTGTCACCCATGGCCTGATATGCATTTGTGGCAAGGTTTGTAAGAACCTGTGCCATCTGATCTTCGTCCAGCTCGGCAAACGGTTCAATATCGTCACCGGTGAACTCCAGTTCGATACCCGCAGGGCGATTTATCACGCATACAATCTTTTTAATCATATCGGCCACATTGACAGGCACCCTGGTTACTTTGTTCTGCCTTGCAAAATCAAGAAGCCCGGCTACAATTTTCTTGCATCTGTCTGCATGAACTGTGATTGTTTTTAGATCATCCTGCAGCTCTGCGTTGCCGGAGTGTTCTTCAAGAAGTGTGTGTGCGAACATCAGAACAACACCAAGAGGGTTGTTAACCTCATGGGCAATTCCTGCTGCAAGCTGACCCATATCTGCCATTTTCTCTGCATGTTTCAGTGCCACCTGCGTTCCTGCCAGCTCATCACTTGTCTGTGCAAGCTCCCTCACTGTGTTCTTCAGCTGATCAATGGCGAACGGCAGGCACA
>JAGLDB010000385.1 GCA_023145935.1 Candidatus Sabulitectum sp.
GCTGGTGCCCCATAACTGTGCACGCTATCTCTTGTACATCCAGTTTCATATCCAGGGCTTCCAAGCCCCATCCTGCAGCATATCCCGCACCGAAAAAGCCAACCGGCATATCCCGGGAAAGCCCTGCCTTCAGGTGAGCCTCGGCCTCGTGAGAGTTCGAATGGTCGTAGACAAGAAGAAAATCATCATTCAGCGTAGTTATGCTTTCCGGTAAAATGGTAATGTTTGCACTACCACTCATGGCAAAGAGAACCACACCCATAGAAAGCCGCTGCATGGGATTCAGAGCTTCAGTTTTCTCGATATAGAATTTGGCATCAGCTGTTCCGGTGGCTTTTCCTATCTGATAGATAACCACACCGGCATCTGAACCAAGCACTGAAGAAAGCTGCTGCTTCATGGCTACTGTTAATGATTCTGCTCTGGAGATCACATATCTTTCTTTTTCGACTTTGATAGTGCCTCCATCAGGATCCCGTTTAAAACCTCTGAAAAGGGGAACAATCAATTTTTCCGCTGTATTGAACACAGAAACCAGTTCATTGGGACAATTCACAAATTTTGGCATAAGATTTCCTCATCACTTGTTCATCAACTGAGCAGTATCCTGAAAAATATCTATCTAAACCTTAAGGGAAATTATAGCTCTCCAGACAATGCGCGAGAAGGCTTTCCTGGACACATCGCAAAAACAGTCGATCTTCCATTCAAAGAAGATCGACTGTATATGGTATTCGGGTTATAGAACCCGATCAGATCGAATAAGCGGCCTTTATTTCCTTCACACGCGCTCTAAGTCGATTGCCCGGAGCCATAACAAATCGGCACTGGGTGTCTCCCATTGCTTTGCATGTGATTTCCTTTGCTTCCAGTTTTAAACCGAAAGCTTCAGAGCACCAGCCTGCGGAGTATCCTGCGTTTAAAAAATCAACAGGTTTGTCTGTGGATATACCTGCTTTCAGATGCGCTTCGGCTTCATATGAATTAGGGTGATCATAAACAAGCAGGAAGTCGTTGTTGGGTGCAGGAGCACTTTCTGGAAGAATGGTTACATTTGCATATCCTCCCAGTGCAAAAGAAACCGGTCCCATTGCCAGTCTCTGAGCCGGATCCTGAATTCCAGTTTTCTCAAAGTAGTATCTGGCATCTGCGGCGCCAGTGGCTTTTCCAATCTGGTAGATAACAACACCCGCACCAGGCCCAAGCACAGAGGTAAGTTGTTCTTTCATGGCAATGGCCATGGATTCACCTCTGTAAATAACATATCTCTCAGAGGATACTGTGATGCTTCCCTCTTCAGGATTCCGCTTGAAGTCTTCAAAAAACGGCGAAATCGAATTTTCCGCCGTTTCAAAAAGTGGAGCAAAGGCATCCGGGCATTTTACATACTTAGGCATAGGAAGATCCTCCTTGAAAATATTACTGAACTGAGATTCTCACCGAATATAGAGTTGTATTCAGTTCAAAACAAGAAAAGAAAATTTTCCGGTACCTGAGCCCCGCTCTTGCTTTGAATGCTAAAGAGATGCTATTATAACGGATAGACAGAAAACTGTTGCTGGAATGGATATAAATGTTTTTTTGAATGCTGTGCGTTTGTGTGGAATAAGTTGTTTCAGAGATAACAGCTCTTTTGCAGGGCGACGGTCTACCTGTGGGGCGGAATTTGATCAAGGTAT
>JAGLDB010000386.1 GCA_023145935.1 Candidatus Sabulitectum sp.
TGGCCGGAGTATGCCCGTGAGAATCCAGATGAATTCTGGGGTATCGGAAATATTCAACCGGGGAAGAAGTCCGTATTTCCAGACTGGGGCAAGTTCTGGCTCAGATTTGGTGGCAGCAAAGATAGCTCCAACCGGGATATGCTGGCCGGGCAGATACCTTTTAACATTGAAGCAGTGAAGAGTGCTGGAATGGCGGATGATCTGGTAAATGGTCAGATCACCCAGGAAAGAGCCGAGGCCAATGCAAGAGGCAATATTAGTGAGCATCAGGCTAAAAAAGCAGAGTCAAAGGCTGATGTTATGACAGATGTTGATACCACTGTGAATGTTAACAAAGTCGATCTTGTTTACGTGCCTATGTGGGAAATGAAATACATCATAGACGGCAAGGAATACAGTGCCCTTGTTGACGGTGCCCAAAAAGAAGTTCTGGGTGCTGAATATCCGGTGAGCAAAAAGGCAAAGATCACTATCTTCGACATTGTACTGGGAATACCTGCAATTGTAGCAGGGATTTTTGGTTTCAGCGGTGATGGAATACCTGCTGCAAAGATAGTCATGTTCGTTCTTGTTGCACTCATGCTTGCTTACAGCCTTAAGAAAGGGCTGGGCAGCAGAAACTAATGGCTGACATACCTGAAGCTGCCCTTTCGTGGACCTACCTCAGAGCAGGTGGTCCCGGAGGGCAGCATCAGAACAAGACCGAGTCTGCTGTACAATTGCGTTACAACATTTCTCTTGGAGAACTTCCGGATGATGCTGTTCTGCGACTGAAAAAGCTGGCAGGAAGAAGGCTGACTGATTCTGGTGATATCATTATTGAATCACGGGATCATCGAAGTCGTTTAATGAATACCAATTCAGCTCTCCGAAAATTGAAGGACCTTATTACAGAGGCCATGGTAGAGCCCAAAAAGCGAAAACCCACAAGACCCACCCGGGCATCAAGGGAAAGACGGCTGGTATCAAAGAAGCAGCAGTCAGAGAAGAAAACAAGCAGGAAGAAACCACTGGTGTGATAGAGGAGAAGAATGCAATTAATCGATGAGAGTAAACCTCGCTTTCTTATTCTGCTTCTCAGCGGGATCTCGCTGCTGGCAAGACTCCTTTTCCTTGGTCGAAAGTGTTTCTGGATAGATGAGTGTCTTGCGTGGGGTGCGACTCGCATGGACTGGCTTGAGATGATCAGAGGGGTTTACACCGGGACGCCGCATCCTCCCCTGGCATTTGTTCTCATGAAGTTGTCTTCTTTCTTTGCAGGGAATGGAGAATTCGGGCTTCGGTTTCTGATTGCTATTCTGGTTGCTTCGGCAGTTATTCCCGTTTTCAGACTTGCCTCAAGGCGAACGACAGTCAGAGGTGGGTTCTGGGCTGGAATGGTATGGGCAGTTTCTCCTTTCGCTGTTTCTCTGGGGCAGGAAGCATGGGTGTATGGTGTTAATCTGGCAATCTCGCTGTGGTTTGCTGATTTTGCAGACATGGCCTGGCGGGGATCCCGAAAGGGATTTGTCGGCGCTATTCTTCTTGGGATCACCGGGATACTTACACAACATATTTTTGTTCTAAGTGTTGCTGCGGGTAGTGTTCTGTACTTTACCATTGCCCCTTCCGAGAGGGTTTCATTCAAGAAATTCATCATAGTTCCAGGAGTGCTTGCCGTTCTGTAC
>JAGLDB010000387.1 GCA_023145935.1 Candidatus Sabulitectum sp.
ACTGGAACATCACAATGAACGATCTTGATCGGTTCATTCCCTAGACGGCAAAAGACACATAGGGTTTACCTGCACCGCTCCAGGGCTTATTGTAGCTGTCAATGTTGTATTTGCAGTTTCAAAGGTTGATTCTGCTGTTGTTATAAACGGAGGGGAAAAAATGAAGAAATTCGCATTACTGCTCGCTGTTGCACTTATGGCAACTCTCATTGCCGGTTGCGGTGGCAAGGTTCCCATAAAGGTCACAAACGATCTTGGCGCCTGGAACATTCATGAGATTTATATCAGTCCGTCATCAGAGCCGGGCTGGGGTAATAACCTGATCACAGATATACTGGAGCCAGGAGACGAGTTTACATCAATGGTAACGGCTGATAATTATGACATCAAGCTGTTTGATGAAGACGGCGATGAATATGTTCTGTACCTTGTAGAGGTGGGAGCCGACGGATTCAGCTGGAATGTTGAACTGGAAGATATGATCTAAATTCCCACGGGAAGTTATAACAAAAGAAACGGGGGCACAGAACGGTCCCCGTTTTCTTCTAACTTTTTTGCAATGGTTTTTTGCAACCGGCAGGGAAGCCTTGATCGAGCCGTGCATCAGGATTGAAAATGTCTATTGTTTGTTATCGGTCTTTACTCAGGGTTCGTGTTTCCTTATTGTCGCTTGTTCGGTTAAGAAAGTTATTCAAAAACAAAAGGGAGGGATAATGAAGAAGTTTAATCTGTTTATTGCAATACTGGCTCTGCCGGTACTGTTTCTTGCCTGCGGTGACGGAGAAGCTCCTGTGAACGATACCGTAGAGGAAGTTGAGGATGTAACTGTTGAAGCTACCATCATCAACGGCCTCGAAGACCTTGAAGTTACAGAAGTCTGGATCGACCCTTCAGACGCAGCATCATGGTCAGTTAATCTCATGGACGAACCTATTCTTCCAGGAGAAGAATTCACGGTAACTCTTGATGGAGCCCAAAGCTACGATCTCTGGATCGAAGACGAGGACGGCGGAGTTTACACAAGATACGGTATTGAAATTGATACCCACGACTACGAGTGGGAAGTTGTACTTGAAGACGGCGACTGGCAGACCAGTGAAGAAGAAGTTGCCATTACCATCAATAACGACCTCGGTAACTGGACCCTCTGGTACTGCTACTGCAGCACTTCAGATGACGACAGCTGGGGCGAAGACCGCTTCGGATCTGAAATTGTAGAAGCTGGCGAGTCAATTACTTTTGAAGTAATGTCAGGCGATTACTATGACATAAAAGTTATCGATGACGAAGATGATGAATACATTCTCTGGGATGTTTGGGTAGGCGAGGATGGCTATGTATGGGATGTTGAACTTTCCGACATGGACAACTCTGAAAGAGACGATACACCCGAGTCAGGAGCCCCTATCACCATTTACAACGGACTTGGTGACTGGACTATCTGGTATGTCTACGGCGATCCAAGTGACGGACCATGGGGCGAGGACCGCCTTGGTTCAGACCTTCTTTCTCCAGGTGACGAACTCACATTTTATGTGCCTGCCGGTGACACTTACGACTTCAAGGTTGAAGACGAAGACGGAGACGTCTACACCGTATGGGGCATTGATGTTGACGAAGACGGTTTCTACTGGGAAGTTGAACTTTCCGACATGGACTA
>JAGLDB010000388.1 GCA_023145935.1 Candidatus Sabulitectum sp.
GGTGAAGGCAGGATCTACAATGAAGTTCTGGAAGAATACGGAACATGCAGTGGATGCAACGGCTCCGGATGGGCCAGCTGAGTTAAATCAGATAAAGAAAAAAGGGTGCTTTCCTACAAAAGAAAGCACCCCCTTTTTCACTGACGATCTCTAACTCTGCTGGCTGCTCTGCTGCCTTCTGCCACCGGAACGGTTGGAGCTGCCCTGTGATGAACGGCTGGAATTTCCCCGGGAGCGATGCCCCTGAGAACTACCACCGCGCCTTCCGCCACTCCTTCTGCTTCCACCGCTTCTGCTGGTACTGTTCCAGCTGCCCCTTGGGGAATCACTCTTGCGACCGAAATTACTGGGAGCTGGCTTCAATGACTTTGAGGCATCCTCACTGTGAAACTCATGATTCATATCAGCGGGTATCTGCTTTCCAAGCAGTCGTTCAATATCCCGGAGGTAGGATCTGTCCTCAGCAGTGCAGAATGACACTGCGTCACCATCTGCGCCTGCTCTTGCAGTACGCCCGATGCGATGTACATATGTCTCTGATTCAACTGGCAGATCGTAGTTGAAAACATGTGTGATGTCATCAACATCAAGACCTCTGGCGGCAACATCTGTTGCAACAAGAACCTTGTAACGACCTTTCTTGAAGCCATCAAGAGCTCTTGTACGCATTGCCTGGCTTTTGTTGCCGTGAATGGCAGTGGCATTTATTCCAGCAGCTGTCAATTTCTTGACAACTTTATTCGCGGTGTGCTTCATCTGAGTAAAGACAATGGCTTTCTTCATCATGCGCTCACTAAGAAGAGATGCCAGAAGAGCATCTTTCCTGACCTTATCCACAAACAAAACCTTCTGGGTAATACTGTCCAGCGTGGGTTTATCCGGTTCAATGGTAACTCGAACAGGATCTGTCACCATTGTCTTTGCAAGCAACTCCATTTTGGGAGCCATTGTTGCAGAGAAAAACAAAGTCTGCCTTGTATCAGGGATCTCATCCAGCACTTTGTTGATGTCATGGATGAAACCCATATCGAGCATTCTGTCAACCTCATCAAGAATGAATACTTCAACCTCGTCAAGATGTATGAACCCCTGCTGCATAAGGTCAAGCAACCTGCCTGGTGTGGCTACCAGAATATCAACACCACGGTTGAGAGCCTTTACCTGGCTGTACTGCTTTACTCCACCGAAAATTACGAAGTGATGAAGATTCAGATACTTGCCGTATGTCATTACACTGTCACCAATCTGAGCAGCAAGTTCCCTTGTAGGCGCAAGAATAAGAGCCCTGGGTGTTCCTCTTCTGGGTCGATGACTGTGCTTTGAAAGGCGCTGCAGAAGCGGCAGCGTAAACGCTGCAGTTTTGCCTGTGCCTGTCTGAGCAGTACCCAGCAGATCACGCCCTTCCAGAAGATGCGGAATGCATTGTTCCTGGATTGGTGTGGGGGTAACATATCCCTCAACGGCAATTGCCTGTTGAACTGCGGGTATCAGAGTGCCAAAAGCCCCATCAAGCGGCTTCTCCAGTGGCTCAGGTGTAAGCCTTGGGCGAACTGGTTGTTTTGGCGCAGAATTGCGAGAGCGTCTGCGCGACGCGTTCGATGAATAATTTCTCATTTTTTCCTGGTCCGGGGTTAATACAGA
>JAGLDB010000389.1 GCA_023145935.1 Candidatus Sabulitectum sp.
AGAAGCTGTTCGGAATCCAGAAGCTGAATGTGCCCAGATCTGATATCCCGGCGGTTACCCATATTGATTTCTCCGCCAGGGTTCAGACGGTGGATGGAAAGTATAATCCAAGATACCACAAGCTCATTGAATCATTCAAGGATAGAACTGGCTATGGAGTGATAATCAATACCAGCTTCAATGTCCGGGGAGAACCTATCGTTTGTTCTCCACAGGATGCATATCTGTGTTTTATGCGAACTGAGATGGATATTCTAGCTCTTGGGAATTGCCTGCTTTTCAAAGAAGAGCAACCTCCTCTCAAAGAAGAAAGAGACTGGCGGGAGATCTATGAGCTTGATTAGTAACAGACATAAGAAAACGAAAGCAGAATTAAGAAAATACGGTCTGGTGATGTTCGCCGCTTTCGGTGTTATCTCCGGGCTGCTTTTCTGGCGAGAAAGACCAGCCTGGGTATTCACTGCGGTGCCATCTCTGCTCTTTCTTGCTTTTGCACTTGCTTTACCTGAAGCGCTTGCGCCGGTGGAGAAATTCTGGATGAAACTTGCGGCGGTGCTGGGGTTCATAATGACCAATGTACTGCTTTTTCTGGTATTTATCCTTGCAATCATACCCACTGGCTTCATTCTGCGAATTCTGGGTAAGACTCCAATAAAAAAAGGATTTTCTGAAAACTCCAGCTTGAGCTCATACTGGATTGAGGTTGATAAAAACGGCCCATGCAGCAGGCCGGAAAAACCATATTAGGAGCGTATCTGACAATGGGCGTTGAGTAGAAAGGCTTCATTCTCAGTCACGCTCCTGGAATAAGGCAGGTGTTTTGTGGGTAGATTAAGAGAGATCGTGGATTTTCTGAAGGTTCGAAAAAAATGGTGGCTGACCCCGATAATTTTTGTTCTTATACTGCTGAGTCTTGTTCTCGTTCTTACACAGGGATCAGTGCTGGCTCCTTTTATCTATGCAATATTCTAGACTTACATGGTTGAACCACAATGTCTAATTTATACATTTCATCTTCCGTGGAAGTTTTGCTGTCTTCTGCATTGCGATGTATGCGATCAAACAGCGTTTAATGAGATGAGGAGCTAATGGATTTTCTTCCGATCAAATTCACCTTAAAGTTTTTAGAGCTGTTTGTAACCGGGCTTTTTATGGTTAGTCCTGTTCTTTTGTTCCTGGGCGGAATTCTCTGTCTTCTGGCTAAGATCACTTGCAGAATTGAGAAGTGGCAGAGTTACACAAAATCTTTGTACTTTACTTTTATCACAGCCCTGACAGTAGGCTACGGTAAGACTGTTCCCAGTAGCGGGTGGGGCAGGTTCCTCTCGGTAGTGTCAGGTTTTGTCGGGGTTATTCTCACAGGAGTAATTGTTTCTGTTGCTTTGAACTCAGTAATGCTCTCCTGGCAGGCCACCCATGACACTCCAATGGAAGACTCAATAGTGTCCGAGCTTGAATCCCTTGAGAACACAGCCTTTCACAGTGGTAAACAATCGGCTGCATTGGGAGATACTGCCGCAATTGGTGGAGCAGACAGCCTTGCCTTTCTGGTGGATAGTGTCGGAAACTGATTCCTGAAGCTGAGTATTTCTTCTTACATCTGAACATGCTGTGTTAATGCCTTCCAACCACTTGACGAC
>JAGLDB010000039.1 GCA_023145935.1 Candidatus Sabulitectum sp.
TCAGATGCAGCTCCGTAGAGGTGAAGGCTGAAGCCGGTATCGTTCCCGATTGCAGCGTTGTAGGCCGGGGTTCGAAAACCGCTTATGCAGTGAATATCCCGGGCTTCCGGGTAAGACAATGCCACTTCAGCAAGAACGCATTCAAGTTTGTGAACAAGTCTCAGATCCAAAACCATATACTGCGGCCAGCCGCCTTCTGTGTGTCCCAGAAAATCCGAGAAAGACAGATGTGTGGAAATTCTGGCATGGAAAATATCCGGCCATAGCTCGATGAACCCCCGATCAGGGAGGTGATCTCTTGAATTCCCATCTCCATA
This sequence comes from Candidatus Sabulitectum sp., assembly GCA_023145935.1. The sequence continues at coordinate 318 of JAGLDB010000039.1, forward strand.
GAATCCAACAGGAAATGAATTCAACGATGCAGTTCGGAACTGGTTCTTATCCAGAGGTACTATCATTATCCACTCTTGTATTGAAGATTCGTCTGAAGCAGTTACAGTGTATGTGCCATGAGACCTGGGGAGCGTAAAGCTGAATTCAGTTCCCGTTCCATTGAGGTTAAGATCCGGAATTGACCAGCTTAAAGAATCTGTGCATGAAAGTCTCATTCGACTTCCCGGTGAAGCCACAAACGCCATCATATGCTGCTTTAATGGAATATTGTTCACAGATATGTCAAAGACCGGACCTGCTGGAAGAGGATCATCGGCACTACCGAACAAAAGAAAAACGAGAACCATCACTACACCGCTCATGCTATTATCCCCCTGTTCAGTTACCGGACAACTTTGGAATATACTGCTCTTCCAAGGCAATGGGCTTTTACTGCTTTTGGATATATCTCGTGTTCTTTTGTCAGAATTCTGACCGCCAGGGAATCCCTGTCGTCGGACTCCAGCACAACAACCGATTCCTGAAGAATGATGGGGCCGGTATCTGTGCCGTTATCAACATAATGAACTGTACAGCCCGCAACCTTAACACCGTAGTTGAATGCCTGTCCCTGTGCATCAAGGCCTGGAAAAGCTGGCAGCAGCGAAGGGTGGATGTTCATTATTCTGCCGTGAAATGCCTCCAGAAGAGGCCCCTTTAATATTCTCATAAGCCCTGCAAGACAGACCAATTCAACACCTCTGTCAATGAGAAACCCAGCCCAGAACTCTTCTTCACTAATCCCGAATCTGGTTTTGTACTTCCCGGGATACAGATACCTTGATTCGATACCCAGTTCCTCTGCCAGTTTTAAAGCTCCTGCCTCTTTGTTGTCCGTGAGCAGGACATCCACTGTTCCAGGTCCTGTATCTCCTTCAACAAGAGCCTTGAAATTAGATCCTGCTCCTGAAGCCAGTACGGCGATCTTAGTTTCCATTCCTCTCCTCTTCGTCTCCAGTGGGGGTCACTGGAGGTTGATCCGTGAAAGCCCAGGTAATTCCGAAAGACAAGCTTCGATCCGCCTGGCTGGTCAGGTCTTCAAATGCGGTTGAAAAGGAGAAAGTTGTAAGGGTAAAACCTATTAGTACGTCCAGGGTTTCATCCCAATTTCCTGTGGAATCCAAACTGGCTGAGACCCTGGGACCTGCTTCAAATCGTGCCCTGTACCAGTCAACACCCAGGAGCAGCCAGGAAGAAACTGACAACGAATCACTATGAAAATCCCAGGAAGCAGCTCCTTTTCCCCGGAAGAAACCCCAGGCTGTTTCCATATCTGCAGCTATGGCTTCTTCATCAAATAATCTGCTGACAAGATTGAATCTCGGATGTCTTAATGCAATCACGGAAAACAGTTCATCTCCTGCCGGGCGGGAAAGGGCTGTAGAAAACTCAAAAGCTCCCATAGGGAGATTGATCCCTCCCCAGAAGCTTTCCCCGTGATGGTTGTATTCGAAGCAGGCGGACATTATAGAAGGTCCGATCACTGTGGATAATCCCGCAACTCCTCTTCCTGATAATGAACTGTCTGTGTAAGAAGCTGCTGCTCCAAATTCAAGCAGAGTAGAAGAAAGATCAAACTTTGCTCCTGCAAGAATTTCCGGTCGTCTGTCTCCAGGATCAAGCCTGGAGAACCCGGTTTTTGCGTAAAGGTATTCAGAATCCCAGCCTGTCCACATACCCCAACCGTATTCGTTTCCTTCCCAGCTCATTGCTCTTAGATTGAAAGCGCCATGCTGGATATCAGCAGAAGAGAGTCTGAGAGTATCATCTCTGATAATCTGGAAGTTGCCTGAAGTATTCCAGGGAAGCGGTCTTTCCAGCTGAAAAATATACCTGCTGTGATCACGGGTATTCTGTATCAGTCCTATCTTCGAAAGGCTCATTGAATCCTGAAAGAGGCTCTGGTTAACAGATGTGTTCCATGTACCTGAGCCCCACAGGCCGCTTTGTAAAGGATCAATGGTATTTGCATCAGGCCACGGTAGTTCCGGGAGCATGCCAACGGCAACCATAGGCAGTCCGCCGGTAAGAATACCACTGTTGTCCGGGTCTGCAAGCAGGTAATCGGCAGAGCATCCCAACTGGTAGCTTGTCTGAAGCATTGTGTACCAGTTCTCTGAAGCAGATGGTGGAAATAGAGAGATGATCACTGACAGAAGAAGTATCAAAATCCCTCCCGACCCATAGCTTTGTAGGTTAGGATCTTACCGCGCTCCACTCCCGGCTGATTCAGAGGGTCAACCTGAAGCGATAGCCCTGAAAGGACAGTAGCGATCTCCAGCGACATGAAAAGCTGCCCCAGATATTCTGCATTTATCTCGGGAATAATGAACCGTGATACAGGAGTGCCTCTTTCGGAAAGAGCAGCAGCTGTAGCGTCGGCTTCCGCCATTCTAAGCTCGTCGGGGCTTCTGCCTTCAAGGTAGTTCATTGAAGAAATTTCACTGAATTCTCCTGGCTCGGGCTGGGACATGTCACAGGGAGCCTCTGTAAGTATTGAAACAGTTTTGTCTGCGGGGCCTTCCATGAATAACTGAACAAGTGAATGCTGATCAGCAGGACCGCGGCAGGCTAGCGGGGTCTGCCCTGTACAAATTTTCTCACCGGAAAGACTTTCTGCTTTCCCGAGACTTTCCGCCCAGAGTTGTGCGAACCACAATGCGGTGTCGTAAAGAAAGTCCGAGTACGGCATGAATACATGAACCGGATGGCTTTGGAATTTTGAGAGAAAGGCACCAGCTATTCTGCCTGCAAGACTGTTGATACCCTTCGAGTCAAAATCCTTAACAACTTCAGCCGCACCATTCAGCAGAGCTGTAGTATCGATTCCTGCAAAAGCTGCCGGGAACAGACCTACCGGTGAGAGGACGCTGAACCTTCCACCTACATTCGAAGGCACCGGAAGGGAATCCCACCCTTTGTTCACTGCAAGTTTTCTCAGCTCGCCCTTTTCCGGGTCAGTGATTGCTATTACAGAAGCAGCTGAGCCAAGAATTCTGCGGAGTTCCATGAATATCGAAAGGGTTTCAGCGGTTCCTCCGGATTTGGTCACAACGGCAATAGAGCAGTGAGCAGGGGCTGCTTCTGCGACAGCCCGCCTTATTACTTTTGAATCAGGCGAGTCCACTACAACTACTTTTCCTTCTGAACCGTTATTCAGAGCCGAGAGAATTGCCCGCAGGCCAAGAGATGAACCTCCTATGCCGGCAACAAAAAGGGTGTTTCTCTTTTTAAGCAGATTGTCTGCCAGCTGTGTTGTGTCACTATGCATTTCTCTGTTGAAGGGTAGGTCTAGGAAGCCAAGTCTTCCCTTCCGCCGCCATAGATCAAACTGGTCAATTGTGTTTTCGGCCACAGTATCCCACACGTAATCGGTCTCAAAACTCAAAAGGTTACTGGACAAAAATATCCCCTCTCATGGATGGAAAACACTTTTCACGCATAGCTAATATAATTCAGCATCGAGAGCGTGGAACCTCTGCCCTGTGCCGGTGTTTTCCCTCATGAACGGAGGTAGCATGATGTGGAGGTTGGCAGCAACACTTATTTTTGTGCCCGGTCTGATTTTACTCACCTCGTCCATGGTGAATGGAGAAGGAGATATGGAATACAAAGAGCTTACTCCGGAAGAAGAGAATGTTATCATTCACGGTGGAACGGAGATGCCCAATTCCGGTTTGTATGTGGAATCTTTCGAGAATGGGATCTATACATGCAAACAGTGCAACGCACAGCTGTACATGTCTGAAACCAAATTCCAGGCACATTGTGGATGGCCTGCTTTTGACCTTGCTATTCAGGGCGCTGTTGAGATGATTCCTGATGATGATGGCTTGAGAACAGAGATTCGCTGCGCTGCCTGCGGTGGTCATCTGGGACATGTGTTCACAGGAGAAGGCTATACAGAAAGAAATACCAGACATTGCGTTAATTCTACTTCGATGAATTTCATTGCTGCGGATAGAATTGAAACAGCATATTTTGCAGGTGGCTGCTTCTGGGGTATTGAATACACTTTCGATCACACCGTAGGGGTTCTCAGCGCCCACTCGGGGTATATGGGCGGGTCTCTGGAGAATCCGGAATACAGTGATGTGTGTTCCGGTTCAACAGGACACACGGAGACTGTGAAAGTTCTCTTTGACAATTCAACCGTTTCATACAGAGAACTGGCAATGACCTTTTTCGAGATCCACGATCCCACGCAGATCAATCGCCAGGGGGTGGATACTGGAACCCAGTACAGATCCGCTGTTTTTTATACAGATGCCGCTCAGCTGGCAATACTTGATGAACTTGTTTCAATTCTCGAGGATCGCGGATATGTGATTGCTACCGAGATCGCTTCAGCGGATAGTTTCTGGCAGGCGGAAGGTTACCATCAGAATTACTTTGACAGCCATGGCTCAGGGGCTTTATGCCACGGAAGAGTTAACAGATTTACCAGGGAATAAGAGCTATTGAATCCAGAAGAAAAGTGCAGTAAATTATTCTGGATGTGTCTGTATACCCGATAACGGTAATCGAAATTGTGTCTCCTGCAGCTGCAAGAAGAAATGATAAAAGACCTTCTTCATGAATGAATTGAGGCTGAACAGACCATGTTCCGGGAATCGATGTTGCTGCACCTGGCCATGGTCCTGTGCATTGAAGTCCATGAGGGGTTACTGTGCATCCGGGAAGAGGCTCAGGCCACCTGATATGAGAATACGCTGGAGAAAGAATAAACAGAGAATCCGGGGGCGGGCCTGTTACGATTGCGATGGTATCGCCTGGCTGGAGTATGCTTCCTGTAGAAACCAGGCCCTGTATGGAACCGGACCTGGAAGATGTGACATAAACAAAGGAAGAAGAGTCTGCTAGTAAAGCAGATAGACTGTCTGCAGCGGCAGTGTCTTCAACGGCTCTGGCTATGCTTAAGGCCATTTCCAGCCTGTCCGTCTCAAAAGAGAAGAACGGATCTGTTCCAGACAGAACAGTATCACCGGTGATGGTATACTCATCCCGGGTAATCGTTCTGACGGAAAGCGGTGAATTATGATTCCAGATAAGCGCAGTCCGGAAAGAATCCGGGACTGATACATTATAGAGAGGTGCAGCCTGAACGAATCCGGTTGCAGAAATAGCAACATCAACAACAATCTCTTGATCCGGATCCGTATCACCGCAGCCGGGCACTAAGCTCAACACTAGACAGAAGGCGAAAAATACTTTAGTTTTCAACACAAATTCAATCTCTTTCACAAAAATGGAGAATACTTTTCATGAAGAAAATATACATTATTGTTGCAACGATGCTTGTAGTGTCATGCGGGTCTACCCGGCAGACAAGTGGTTTTTTCGTTGGTGCTACTTCAGGAGATGCCTCTACAACTGTTTCTGAGACCATAGAGCAGAGATCTATTGATCAGGCTGCCCCTGCACCTGACGACACTCTTCTGAACTGCTCATTCCAGAGAGTTCTTGACAGACCATTCGGTCCCGATGTTCCATACGATGTGTACAACGGTGCCCTTCACATTGATAATCACTACTTCAATGAGCCTGTTGTACTGCTCAGCACAGCCGGGCTTCTTGCAGACGGCATAGTTCAGGCGGTGTTCAATGTGACAGATGCGCAGTCGCACTCTGTGGTGGGGCTGGTACTCCGGGCCGACGGCGTAGAGAATTTTCTTCTTCTTGGTGTGAATGGACGCGGACAGTACACTGTACAGAGATGTTTAAACGGTCTGTGGATTCCAGTGATGGGGTTGGATGTATTCGAATCATCAAGGCTCCTGCCATACAGATTGAACGAAGTTGAACTTACCGCAGAGGTTCACGGCAACTACACCGATTTTTCAGTGAACGGGCAGCTGGTGCAGGTTGTAAGAACTATTATTCCGCCAACCGGTCAGATCGGCGTATTTGTAGACGCCAGAGTGAATGCTGACCTGGACCGCATCACGGTGATGCCGCTATGATGATTCTTTTTCTTATACTCGCTTCTTTTGTCCCGTTAACAGGTAGCGCACCGGAACTGGACTACGGACCTGTACCTCAATCGCAAGACTATGCAAGTGGCATTCCAGTAGTAACATATCATCAGATATCTCTTTACAGAAGTGCATACAGCGCCACCCCTGCAAGGCTCAGAAGCGATCTTCAGGATCTTTATGACGCAGGTTTCTTTCTTATACTGCCAACTGATCTGGAAGACGGTCTCAGCAGGATCCCCTTTGACAGAAGACCAATTATGATAACCTTTGATGATGGCTGGGAAGACAACTTCAGATTTATTGAGACCGTTGCTGGAGAGCAGTATATAGACCCGGACTGTGCAGTTGCCATAGTGAACACTTTTCTTGAAGAACACCCTGATTTCGGGCCTGGTGTGGTGTTTTTTATAAGCTGGGACAAGGTTCCATTCGGTGTTCAAACTGAAGAGAAATTGAATCTGGTTCTTGATATGGGTCATTTCATAGGAAATCACTCGGCTGATCACCTTGCCTTTACCAGGATTCCTCCTTCAAGATACTGGGAGCAGATCATTCCCGCCCTTAATTCATTTCACCGGCGACTTGGTCTCAGAACCTCGCAGATCAATGTGGTTGCTTATCCAGGAGGACAGATTCCCCGGGGAGTCAATGCAGAGGATGTTCTGGCTTCCATGGAGTATCATGGACGCCCTGCAGTGACCCAGGGATATCTCGTAGACGGAGCTGTGGGAAGTTTCAAGAGGTTCTATGAAGGAAATGAATTCAGAATAAGCAGGATAGATATGGCTCTTTACAGCGTTCCACAATTACTGAACTGGTCAAACATTATGATAGAAAGTGATGCCAGACCTTCGCTTCATGATGATCTGCCATGGCGTCCTATTCAATCTGACTGAGATCTCTGCGAGTCCACTCTCTTGCAGGTATGTGCTGATGTTTTTTAAATGCAGGATAACCAATACAAAGAACTGCGTGGGGTTTTGAGATGGGAAGAACGGGTGCTGCCATCTGAACCACACCATTCCAGAAACATCCAAGTCCCATTGCCTCTGCTTTGATGGAGACCATGGTTGCAGCAATCACAGCATCCATGCTGCCTGTTACATTCCTCCTGGGCGCTCTGAATAATAGTACGCATGGAGCCTTCCATGTGATGATATCTTCCCCGTTACGGATCTTCTTAACTGCTCCTCTTGTTTTTCCTGCAAAAAGGGTAAGAAGACGAAAACTGTCAAGAACTCTTAAAAGCTTCACAAGAGGTCTGAATAGAAGTTTCTCCACTATTTCATACCCAAGAATAACATCCACCGTAATTCCCTGTGCATTTCTGCCTGTGGGAGAGAATCCAACAGGTTCAAGAAGGCAGGAGATAACAGATCTCTCTACCTGTTTTTCAGAAAAGCTGCGCACAGATCGCCTGTTTTCATAAAGATGCTGCAGGCTGTGAACTCCAACAGGATCCGGGCTCTTTTGAACAGCAAGATCGTAACAGTTTGACGGGCAGTAGGAACCGCAATGAGCGCAACCGATACAGGTTGACAAAAAAGAAACAACTTTGCCTGACAAGTCTGTCTCAATGGAATCCATAGGGCACAACGCAGAGCATATTCCGCATGCGGTGCATTTGTCTGCAAGAAATCTCTTTTCCGGTATGAAAATAATTACGGAACCACCTGTATGTTTATCTTTTCAGTTTCAATACCCGGAAAAACATCAACTACTCCGGGCCAGGCACCGTATGGTTCACCTGGATCCCATTTACCGTCTGAATTCCAGTCAACAAAAACTGATACAGTATATCTTCCGCCTGGAATTTCTGCGAAGGAGTAAGCACCAGGGGCAAATACTGCAGTGAGTATTTCGCCATCACTTCCAGCAGGTGTGACCACCATGGTTACAACGGCTGCTCCAGTGCCGGATACAGTACCGGAAACTGAGCCGGGGTGCTGGCTCCACTCTGGAATAAAAGTCCAGCTCTGCCCTTTCAGTGAATCGCCCTGCAGAGACACATAGCCCGGACTCAGGTCAATTCTGTACTGGCGATCCCCGAGAAGCTCGCTGTGAGGAGTAAAAGAAAATGCTGTAGCGGAGGTACGAAAAAAATCACCACTGACAACTGTGCTGTCAGATACCCTTGTTACGGAATACAGGAGGCCTATGGCAGAATAATCCACCCAGTCGGAAAAGGATATGTAGAATGGTCCTGAAGGGGGTATCTGAACCCCTCCGTCGGCTGGATAAGCAGATTGCACCGCCAGCTTTGATGATGGAAGAGAGTCGGTGGCCCAGAATTCCAGTGTATCAGCCAGCGAAGGGTTACCAGCAAGATCACTTACCCCTCCAATAGAAAAAGAGTACAGTGTATCTGAAAGCTCTTCAGTGTAAACAGTCATTCTTGCTGTGGAGCTTCTGCCGCTGGAAAGGCTGATCCCGTATACTTCCACAGGCAGTGTATCCGGCCCTGTGATTCGTACAAGGTCCTCATCGCTGACACCAATACTTATCTGTTCATTCCAGAGTACTTCCAGATGCCAGCCATCCAGAACAAGCAGGTCGTACATACGAGGTCCAATGCTGTCGATTATGGTCATTATCATTGCCAGTTCCATCGGGTCACCGGAAGGAATGGCAACTTCATTCAAGGTACCCGGTTCCCTCTCGGGATCCCAGGATCTGCTTTGATCAATATCTTCGTAACTTATTATCCTGTAGTTGCCGGCAGTAAGCCAACCTGCATGAACCAGACCGGTGGTATCCGGGTAATATGTGATCCGTGGTGTTGTTGTATCCGGTAGAAGATAAAATTCGCACCTGGCATTTGCAGTAACACTGCCTCCTCCATTCCGTAACAGAGTGACATCTGCAGTTGCGAAATGGTCTTCAGGAGTGCTGTTCCAGACAAAAGTCGCAGGGTTGGCGAGACTATTCCCACGGACATCTTCGAGATTTGAGGATATGTTTACTATGAGGATATCTTCACAGGAGTCTGTGGTAATCTCAATATCTCTGTCACGAATGCTGACTTCTCCAGCGTGATGAGGGTAAAGCTGTACATCTGTAATGGAAAGGCGAATCTTTTCGGAAAAAAGAATTCTTACGGTTTGAGGAATACTATCCACAAAGCCTGCCTCTGGAAATACACTGATAATTTCCGGTGGGCTGCTGTCTTCCGGGCCGCCTGATGGAGCAACAACTTTTGCGCAGGCGGCTAATAATACTAAAAAGATAACTCCGTATTTTCTCATTTTTTGATTGCCAGTGCTTTTCTGATTATGGCCGATTTCCTGTAAAATGCTTCAGCCTCAGAATGTCTTTTCAGTTTTTCAAGTACTATGGCAAGCTCAACCAGGTAGTCAGGATTATCAGAGCATCTGGAAACAGCGTTTCTGAGGTATTCTTCGGCATCCTGAAGCGATCCTGTAAGGTTGGCACACCTCCCCAGATAAAACCATGCCAGATGGTGATCAGAGTTATTGGAAACTGCTTCTTCAAGAATAGCAATTGCCTCTGTGTAAAGCCCTGTACGCAGTTTTGAAACACCTTCGACAAATCTTGTTTCCATGGGTGAAAGCATGAACTCCGCAGCCCTGCTTTTCCATCCGGAATCACGGATATTTCCCAACTCTTTTAGAACTCGAGACAAATCAACTTCTGCCCTTTTCTCATTTGAGTCAGGTGTTGCTGAAGAATCCAGTTCCTTTTCCTCCCGCTCAATAGCGGTATGAATATCTTCAGAGGTTTCGTTTTTTGCATGAAAAACATCATCTCCTGCAAAGACTTCATCAAGTTCGGTAAGTGAATTTACATTGCTGTTCTGCGGTATATCAACAGGCATTTGTTTCTCGGTCTTTTCATAGTCATCTATGATATCCGAGCTGGCAAGAATGGCCATCTGTCTTCCGGAAAGCTTGCCTTCCATAAGTTTTCTGAAGGCAGCCTGAAGTTTCGGTTCTTCATCCAGAAGTTTGAGTAGAGGTCTGAGCTTGAATTCACTCACGTCATCTGTCAGAAGAACTCTCTGCCTGATATTCAGAGGAAGCTTAAGCTGATTAAGAAGCTGGGTAATTCTGGCTCTGGAGTAACCCAGCATATCCGCAAGACGGCTTCTGTTTGGAATGATCTCTCTGCGGAGGAGTGCTTCAAAGAGCATTGCCTCTTCAACGCAGTTACTTACAAGAAGGTGTGCGGGCTTAATATGTACAACGCTTCTCACTATCAGACATTTAACCATGCTCTTTCCACTGATCTTTAAGTGCCAGACTGTGCGGTGGTTGCCCACCAGTGAAAAACCGTGATTTTCCTCAATAACTACAGGAGGCACTTCGAGAGAATCGTCTTCAGAAGACCGGACCCAGTTCTGCGGAGCTTCAATTCCATCAATATCTGCAATCATCACCTCTTCCAGCGGGAGGTGATCTGCCATGATCTCTTTTTCGCGGTCCATTAGCTCTCCTCTCATCTTCCCAGCAGAGCAGTTTCGACCTTAACGGGGTCTCCACTGACTGATATGACTCCAGGCAGTCGCCTGAACAAGTTTCTCTGTTTTCTGGCATACTGCCAGGTATGGGTCTCTACCGCGCTCTGTGCTTCCTGCAGGGAACAGAGTCCTTCCATGTGATCGATAAGCTCTGAATAGCCAATTGTCACACCAAGTACCGGATGGCGGTTATACCCGGCTTTTAAGAGTGATTCGACCTCACCGGGAAGGCCGCTTGAAAACATGTTTGAAGTTCTCCTCCTTATGCCTTCCCGAAGAACAGTGTTGTCTTTTTCAATGAAAACAAATTTGAATCTTTTATCGGGATTTCCTCCGAGTTTAAGAGATGATGGCTTCTCCCCGCTCAATAATGCGATTTCAATAGCTCGCACAAGTCTTACCTTGTCGGCAACCCCGGTGTGGGCCGCCTCCTTCCTGTCAAGACCGCCCAGAAGTCTGTGGAGAGAACCCGGGACGGTATTCTCCAGAGATAGAAGTGAACCTCTAAGATCATCGTTCCTTGCAGGCAGAGGGTCCAGAAGCCCGGCAAGTGACATGACATAAAGGCCGGATCCGCCAACAACCAGAGGAATACAACCCCGTTCAAGGATTTCCTCGATGATCTTCATTGCCTTTTCAGCAAACCATTTTGCCGATAGAAGGGTGTCCGGATCCGCCACATCGATCATATGGTGCGGAAATTTTTTAAGTTCATCAATAGAAGGTTTTGCAGTACCGATGTTCATTCCCCTGTACAGTTGCCTGGAGTCAGCACTTACTATTTCAACATTGCCCCAGTGCTCTGCGATGTAGAAAGCAGCTGCGGTCTTCCCTGCTGCTGTGCATCCGGTAATAACAGGTATTCTACCTTCCAAAACGACTTTCCAGTTCGCTGAATGGCAGCTCGATCATTGTTGGTCTGCCGTGGGGACAGTGAAAAGGGTCTTTCATGGTGAACAGAGTATGCAAAAGGTGTCTTGCCTCAGTCAGGGTGATCTTATCACCAAACTTTATTGCTCCTGCACAGGCACTTGCAGATGCAATTCGCTCTGCTTCAGATTCCGAAACTTCGGTTCCCTTCGCAAGAGACTTCACTACCTCTTTAAGAGCTTCAGTCCCTCTTTTTATTCCAACCGGGACACTTAGAAGTTCAAGGGTGTCTCCTTCTATCCTGAAATCGTAACCTGCCTGTTTTATCATTGAACTGTATATCTTCAGTATGTTCTTTTCGTGCTCATCAACTGATATTTCTTCCGGAAGAAGTATTCTCTGCTGCCCTGCGGACATGGCTCCCTTTACTGATTCAATGATCTTTTCATAGAGGATTCTTTCGTGGGCGGCGTGCTGATCAACTATAAGAAGACCGGTGGAAGTTTCAGTAACCAGGTAGGAACTGGAAATGCGTATTATTTCAATGGAATCTTCCCATGGACTTGTATCTATTGCAGCAGAAGAAATGTCGGCGTTGCCTGGTGATTCAAATTCCATTGCCGTTTGAAAGGCTGCAGGTGATGGCTTGCTGACCCTGTAAGGGGCTGATGAGTAGGAGATATGAGGCAAAGGTGCAGTTGAGGGAATCTCTGCAGTGGTTCTGAAAGAAGAAACAGTAGTTTCCATTCTGTGAGCTGCGATTCCGGGAACGGCAGATCTCACCGCGGATTCAACCTGGTAAGGTTTTCTGAATCGCACTTCTTTTTTTGCAGGGTGAGCATTCACATCCACAAGAGAAGGGTCGATTGAGATAGCACAAAGGATCAATGGATCGCCTGCAGGGCCGGAGAAGGCCTCCCGAAGCGGTGTACTGACCTGATAGGCAGTAACAAGTCTTCCATTAACCAGTGTGTACTGATGACGCCTGTTTGCCCATCTCTTATCAGGAAAAACATACAGCTTTGCTGTTACGCCGTCACTTTGGCCAGTAGCCTCCACGCACCGTTCGTCTGCTGTCAGCCCGTATCGGTCTCTTAATCTCTGAGCGGGAGAATTCGCCACAGGAAGGTGAAATATAACTCTGCCGTTGTGCTTGAGACTAAAGGAGCAGTCAACCCTGGCAAGGGAAGTTCCTGCAACGATTCTCTCAATCCAGGCCAGTTCCGTACTCTCTGATCTAAGGAATTTTCTTCTCGCTGGCTGATTGAAAAACAGATTCTCAACTGTTATTGTGGTTCCTCTGGTTCTTCCTGCAGGCTCTAGAGAATCCAGCTTTCCGCCTGTGATGATCAGCTTCCACCCTGTTTCACCTCTGCTGGTAAGAATGGTCATTCTTGAAACACTTGCTATGCTTGGAAGAGCCTCGCCACGAAAACCCAG
>JAGLDB010000390.1 GCA_023145935.1 Candidatus Sabulitectum sp.
TTTTACAAAGGTTGTTTTCCCTGAGCCGTTCTCGCCCACCAGTGCCAGCATTTCTCCGGGATTGATCTTCAGAGAAACATCATCCAGTACTTTTTTGGTGCCTGATGAATAAATAAAATCTACATGGTTGAATTCAATTCCCTGAATTACATATGGAGGATAAGGTTTTGGAGAATCAGGATCAGTGATTTCCGGTTTGATGTCAAGGAAATCAAAAAGATTAGAGAGAAAAAGATTGCCTTCATAAAGCCCGGCAATACTGCCAAGAAGCCCTTTCAGGAATCCTAAACCTCTCTGGAATGCCTGAAAGTACATGACCATTCCACCGATTGTTATTAACCCTGCATAGGCCTGCTTTGCAATAAAAGCAAGAGAACCGTAAATAAGAATGGTTGCTATGGCCTGGGTACCGAAATCTGAGGCGGCTCTGCGTTTTGCAATGCCAAGAACTTCTTTTCGAAGAATAATTCTGAGTTCAAGATATTTTACTCTGAGGTATTCCCCCAACCCGAACAGACGAAGCTCTTTCGCGTGGTTTACTGAAGTAAGCAGCCAGTGTTTATACCATGCTTTACGCTCTGTTTCCGTTCGTTTACGCTGCCACTTCCAATTCACTTTGGAGAACTTTAGCTTTACAAATACTCCTGGAAGAGCAGCAGCAAGAAGAACAACTGCTACTATCCAGTGAAAAGAAAAAAGCAAACCAATCATTGCCAGCAGTGATATGGTGCTTTGAACTGTTCTGATCAAGCCGTTAACAATGCTTGTAGGTCTGTAGGGTGCCTCCCCCTGGGCTCTGTGCATAGTATCATAAAATTTTGAGTCTTCATAATAGTTAAGATCAACTTCAATCGATTTCTTGTGAAGAATATCCTGCATGTAATCTGTCACTACTCTTGCCTGAGTCTGCTCTACTATTCCTGCAATAGCTTTTACAAGAACAGAAAGCAGTGCAGCACCACCCATGAAGGCAATGACATAACCGGTATATTGAAAAGATTCCGTACTACTTCCATTAATGATTGATTCGATGGAATCTATAAGCAGTTTCATCAGATACAGAGGAATCAGTGGAAGCAATCCCTGAATTATAGTAAGGATCAAATTGGCAACAGTTAAACCTCTGCTGCTCTTCCACACAAGCGATACCGCTCTGCCAATCAATATTTTTCTTTTATCCGGTTTGTGTTTCATGATGCTAATCTAAAAGACAAATTAAACAGAACCAATACAGCGCTTCCTGGAAGGGTTGTATTATTGTTCTTTCTGAAGTATCCATTAGATAATATGAAAAATTCTTATCAACCTGATTTGATCACGAAAGAGGCCTGCAGGTGGTTGCTGGCAGGTGCTGTTGCGGGTGGATATAAAGGGCCGGAACCTGGGGGCAGGCATGATCTTACTCCGCTGCTGTCCCGCGAAACTGGAAAACAGCAAATCAGTCTTTCTGCTGGTGCTATGTGGTTCCGTCAGGAACAAATTGTACGCACGGTTCTGAAAAGAATAGGGGAAGAGGGAATAACAGTCTGGGCCATGAAGGGTTTTGATCTTGCAAGAAGCATCTACCCCTTTCCCGGCGGCAGACCCATGTGCGATGCAGACTTGTTTATAGAAGAAAAGAATCGTCAAAAGATCA
>JAGLDB010000391.1 GCA_023145935.1 Candidatus Sabulitectum sp.
TATAGGAATAGTATATAGGTTGAGGGATGAGAAAGACAAAAATAGAACAACTGCGAGAGATAGTGCGAGAGAAGAAACTTGTAAGGGCAGGTGATCTGGATTCTTATGGAATACCGCGTTATTGCCTTGCATCACTTGTGACCTCTGGTGAGATTGAGCGAATTTCCAGAGGAGTGTATGCAGTTGTAGACAGCGATGCATCATCAAACAGGACTCTTGCAGAAGCAGCTCTCAGGGTACCCAGAGGAACTGTTTGTTTACTGTCGGCTCTGCGCTTCCACAACTTCACTACTCAAATACCTTCAAGAGTCTGGCTGGCAATTGATGCAAATAGCTGGAGTCCTCAGGAATCAGATATACCTCTGCGGATAGTCAGATTTTCAGGAGAAGCCCTTACTGCCGGTGTAGAGGAGCATGTGATTGAGCAAGTACCGGTGAAGATATATTCTGCTGCAAAAACAGTTGCTGACTGTTTCAAGTTTCGCAATAAGATTGGGCTTGATGTTGCTCTGGAAGCACTCCGAGAATCCCTGCGGGAAAGAAAATGTACTGTGGATGCAATCTGGAAATATGCTAAGATATGCCGGATATCAAATGTTATAAGGCCATATCTTGAGGCAACTGTATGAGCGGTAGAGTACCCACCGATATTGCAGCATCTGTACGGCAGAAACTTCTTAATTATTCGAGAGAGAAAAAAGAGGATTTCAATTTGGTTCTTACCAGATATGCGCAGGAGAGGCTGCTGTATAGGCTTAGTAAGTCTGAGTATGCTGATGTCTTTGTGCTTAAGGGTGGGCTGATGTTTCTTGTGTGGGAAGATAATCCTTATCGTGTGACCCGAGACATGGATTTCCTTGGGTATGGAGAAAATTCATCCAGCAGGATGATTGAAGTATTCAAGTCTTTAAGTGATGCGGAATTCCCGGATGGATTGGTGTTTGATACAGATTCCGTTAAAGCTAAGGAAATTAGGGGTATGCAGGAATACAATGGAATCAGGATTGAGTTATGCGCTTCCCTTAAAAAAGCTCTAATTCCTTTACAAATCGACATTGGATTTGGAGATGTGATTTTTCCCGAGTCAGAGATGAATAAATTCCCGACGATCATGGATATGCCATCACCTTTCCTGCGTACTTACTCAAGATACTCCGTAGTTGCTGAGAAGTATGAAGCCATGGTAAAACTTGGTATTGCAAATAGCCGTATGAAAGACTTCAGCGACATCTGGATGATGAGTAAGATGTTCAGTTTTGACGGTACAGCAACTTCAAAAGCAATAAGAGCTACTTTCGAAAGGCGCAAAACTGAGATCCCGCATTCTTTACCGGAAGCTCTTACGAATGCTTTCGCAAATGATTCAGCTAAGAAAATTCAGTGGCTGGCATTTGTTAAACGATCCCGATCAATTACATCACCTGATGGCTTAGAAGAATTGATAACTTTCATTAGAGGTTTTCTAATGGAACCAACGTTGAGTTGTCATAGTAAACTTCCGTTCAACAAAGAGTGGCTTCCAGGTGGACCATGGGAAAAAAAGTAGGATTAGGATTCATTCTACTGCTTTCTGATTATGAAAAGTCAGGAAACAATGATGTAAAAAGGCTGAAGCCGCCTCTCCAAG
>JAGLDB010000392.1 GCA_023145935.1 Candidatus Sabulitectum sp.
GGTACATCCGGAAGAAGCTGATGACTCTTTTCTTCTTCAATCATGAAATTGAAAACCCGGTACTCAGAGCAGTTATTGCTCTGGGTGCCGTTATTTTTGCTGTTTCAGTAGTTCTTCTCGCTCTTGCAGTGGCTCTGCCACTGGCGGGAGTGGCTATCACCGGGGCTTTACTCATTGCCGGAGTGCTGCTCATTATTGTGCTGATAGCCGTGCCGTTTCTCTCTTTTTTCGGGATACTGTTCAGTAACCGTATAAAAGGAAGCGGAGTTAAGGAAACCAGAACAATTGAAGTTGAGCCATTTGACAGTGTGAAAGTATCAGGGGATGTTAAGATCGATATTATCTGCGGTCAACCCCGGACACTGGAGGTCACAACAGACGATAACCTTTTTGAATCTGTAAAGACTGTTGTGGAGAAAAATGAGCTTTCAGTTTCATTTTCTCGCTCTGTTTCCTCAAAAACAGCTATTCGACTTCAGGTAGGAATGGCTGATCTGAAGAGCTTGAGATTGTATGGTGCCACGAAAGCAACCATTGAAAACCTGAACTCACAGGAATTTCTTGTAAGAGGAAGTGGTGCCAGCAAGGTAACAGCAGCAGGAAGATGTAAAATCATGGAGGCTCGATTCTCCGGGGCAGGGAATTTGTCTGCTGGTGATCTGATCTGTGAAAAAGTAAAGATCAGTATTAGAGGTTCTGGAAGAGCAGTTGTACATGCATCAGAAAAAATCTCAGTAAAGATCTCCGGTGCCGGGAAAGTAATTTGTCATGGAAATCCTGAAAAAGTTCAAAAACACATATCAGGCGCAGGTAAGCTGGAAATACTGCCGTGAAAGATTCTGTTCGCGGGGCATTATGGTCTGCTTTTATTTATCCCGGTTCAGGGCAGATGGTTTTAAATCACTTCAAACGCGGCATGGTTTTCGCCGTTGTCAGTGCATCAGGAGTGCTGGCCATGCTGCTTGTAGTAATTTACGGTACCTGGACAGGGCTGGAGCACCTTGCTGGTAAGGGTGAAGAAATTACTGTTCCCATTATGTTTTCTGTGGCTGTTTCTTCACTTGTTAAAGTGAAATTGTATTTGCTCCCACCTCTGCTGCTTTGCTGGCTGGCGAGTATTGCTGATGCCTGGCGGCTTGGAAAGAACATGGCAAACGGTCAAAGGTGATGTCTGCCGACACTGTCATATCCCAACTTCACCTTGTGAACACAGACCGGGACATCAGTTAACAACATGCTTCAGGTCGATTAGTTTCTTTAATAAAATGAATTAACCCCATTGACATCATCACTTAGAACGGTAATAGTTCTAGATAGAAATATATAGTTCGTTTCAGACCAAGGGATTTTACCAAATGAAGCGTTATGACGGTTGCGATGTTGAACCGGCAACAAGTTGCCCTTTAGAAGATGCTGCTGGTTCTGCTGACAGAGCTCTTGAACCGTCAACATATTACCCTTTAGATGATGATGATGACGGTTCTGTTGGCAGCGCTCTTGAGCCGACAGCTAGTGACCCTTTAGTTGCTGCTGCCGGTTCTGCTGGCAGAGCTTTTGAACCGTCGACATATTATCCTTTAGATGATGATGATGATGATGATTCTGTTGGCA
>JAGLDB010000393.1 GCA_023145935.1 Candidatus Sabulitectum sp.
CCAAAAACCGTTTGCAGTATTGCTTCCAACAGATACACCTGCGCTGAAACCCCAGCATACCTGATTGTCTGGAGCCCGAAGCAGATTCGCCCCTGCTGTTACTCCAAGGAATTTTCCCTGAATTTCCCCCTGAAACCATCCTTCTTCCCTGTGTGATACCAGTAAAAGCAGATTGTCATCCGGGCTGTATCCTGCCATCACACCGGGAACAGTTATTGAAACTGCAGCGAGAAATTCGTTACCTCGGAAAGAATACTGGTCATACCAGTCAGCGCCGTTCCAGCCGTACAAAACCTCTGAGCCACTGCATTCAAAAGTACCGTATAGTCTCTGATAGCTATTCTGTCCATCGATCGCAGGAGCGGAAACAAAAGTGAAAGGACCTAGTTCCACCGTTGACAACAGCCAGAAATCTCCCCCGACTTCATCTCTTACATAAGCAGGACCGATTGAAAGTGATTCTCCCAGAGGGAGTGATACTCCCAGCGCAGATGAGTTCTCTGTGGCGGCAAAAAGAATGTAATCGTCAGAGTACTCCCCTGCGGGGTGAACATCTTCAAGCGATGAACCGCAAAGATCAATTGTGATGTTCTCATATGAAGCGGTACAACTTCCTGAGATATCATCAACTACACCGTAAATCGAAAGATCTCCCAGAAGAAATTGAGCAGCGTAACCATTTTCAGTTACTCTTGAAGCTATCAGAGGATTAATACCAGCGGTTTTGCCTGATGAAATTACAGAGAAGCTTTTTTCGCAGCCTGTCTGGAAGGTTATATCAGTGAAATTTCCCGGAACAGCCGCTGGGATGCCTGGTTCATACAGCCACTGAATTGCAGGGATCAGACCACTCTTCATGTTGAATGATATCGCCCTTCCGCCGGAAACAACTCCAGACACAGGGGTAAGCAGCACTAAAGCAGCAAGAAGCGAAAAAGTCATGAGAGTGACTTCTTTAATGAAATTGCCTTTTTTCGTCCGATTCCGGGTACCGAAGCAATTTCATGCTCAGAGGCAGCTCTTATTCTTGCAACACTCCCAAATCTTTTCAAAAGGGAAGCCTTTAATCCTGGTCCAATGCCGGGAACATCGTCAAGAGCAGAATGGAAGTGGCTTGCAGCTCTTTTTGTTCTGTGATAAGTAATTACAAATCGATGGGCCTCGTCGCGCATTGCTTTTAACAGAAGCAGAGGAGGAGAATGATCCGGCAGGTTTATCTTTTTCTCATCCGGTGCTGTAAGCAGGATCTCCTCTTTCTTGGCAATGGCAACGAACTGCGTTCCCGGCATCATCTGTCCACCGGCCAGCCATGCTGCTCTGAGCTGTGTTATGCCACCATCCACAAGAAAAATATCAGGGTGTTCCTCTTCCAGGTGAGAAGCGAATCTGGAAACCGCATTTCCAATCATAGCAGGGTCATTCTGAGCTATTTCTTTATCCATTGAGAATCTTCTGTAGCCCTCTTTGTCGGGTTTTCCTTTGCGAAAACTGATCAGTGCAGCCACGGAGGCATGACCCTGTATGGTTGAGGCATCAAGGCATACCATCCATCCAGGCGGTGACTTAAGGCTGAAGATGTCTGCAAGAGCCTCAAGTGCCGCCTCAAG
>JAGLDB010000394.1 GCA_023145935.1 Candidatus Sabulitectum sp.
TACCTCATGGCGCTGTCAAGCGTTGCTCCGCCCCATACCTCCAGAAGGTTAACACCTGTATTCAAAATAAGCGGCAGAAGTCTTAGAACTTGTTCTGTAGACATCCTTGTGGCAAGCAAAGACTGCTGACCATCCCTGAGACTCAAATCTACGAACTCAACCGAATCACGAGACACGGCTTCCATCCTTGGAGCGGGTCTTCTAAGGAAGAAATTCTTTATTGACATTACATCCCTTTCCGCATTATCAGTGAGGGGTTTCTCCGATTACCGTAGGGAATTATATTGAAACTGGTGAGCAGAGTGTTACATCTGAAAACAAAGCTTATACCGATTGCAGCAGAAACGGGCATGAAAGTGAACTGCTTGTCTTGAGGTTGTAGGATCAGGGGGGTTTCCGACAATGAAGAATAGAGTCAAAACTCATCTCATTCAAGCCAAAAGACACTCTGATCAGGGTAATAGAAAACAGGCACTTGATTCAATAAAAAAAGCTCTGGTAATCGATCCAGGGGAAATAGTCATAACAGAGGTTTTGATCGCTATGGAACGCGCAGAAAATACCGGTTATCAAGACGAAGACAATTATCCGAAAGATATTACTATTGGTGGGCTCAGTAATGAAAGGAACCAAACCGCAGATATGGATTCAAAGCTCGAAAAAATCTTCAGACTCTCTGATGAAGCCCTTGCATCAGGAAACGATTCCAAAGCTCTGGCTTATCTAAAAAAAGCTGTACAGCTTTTCCCTGACGAACAGATCGCAGATCAGAAAATGCAACAACTTAAAAACAGGATCAGGGCAGAAAATCTTGTAAAGATCGGAAAGAAAAAACTTTCAGAAGGTGATATAGAGAAGGCAATAACTGCCTCTCGAAAAGCCTTTGATCTGCTTCCGGCTATTGAAGGGCTTAAAGAACTTCTGAATAGTATTGAAACAGTTAACGCTAAGATCACCGGAAAGAGGCAGAATTCAAAGATTGATTCAATATCGGAGAAAGAAATCAGCGTGAAGCAGGAAGAGCCCGAGGCCCCGGAGAAAGAGGATCAGGATGGCGAAGCTCTTCTATGGGCGGACAGAATAAGAACCGCTGTTAAAGATGACAATTTTGAAGAGGCTGGAAAGATGGTTGCAGAAGCGGTAAGAAGGCATCCGAATGACACTCTCCTGGACTCGTTCCACTCAAAACTCAAGAGACTCGGTTTTGTGGTTGTAACTTAAACCGGGTTCTAACCTGCAAAGAATCCCGGTACATTGGTCAACAGGATACCAAGAGAAAGTGAGATGATTCCCAGCAGAAACAGCAGGGCAGCTCCCAGAGAGTTTCCCTGGTTCTTTCCGTTTCTGATAAATCCAAAGATTGACAGAAAAAGACCAACAGCTACCAGAATAAGATATGAGTAGTTCAAGTTCTCTCCAATCGGTTAAAAACCGGCTTCTTTCATTTCCGTCCACAGCAGGCGCTGCTCATCGTTGAGCTCAGCAGGCAGTTTAACCACAACAGTTACAAGCTGATCACCGGTTACACCATTGTGAATAACCCCTTTACCGCGCATTCTTAAAACAGTACCAGGCTGCGTTCCAGCCTTGATCCTGAGTTTT
>JAGLDB010000395.1 GCA_023145935.1 Candidatus Sabulitectum sp.
CCGGAACCAAGAGATACTCCCAGTCTTTTTGATCCCGATATGTAAAGCCCTTCGGGAATCGGGTTGTAGCCTCCGTAAAAGGCCGGTAACTGGAAAGATTCTCCCCTTTCCAGCTGCTGAATATCAAGCTTTGATACCTGTGAAACTGACAATGCAAGAGTGTCTGCGTAAATAACTACCGTATCTCCCTGTGAAGGAACCGGGTGCAGCAGCAACCCTACAGACGGGCCACGGGATGTGAGTGTTGCGAGAGTTCCAAGAAGCGTGTCCCCCTGAACTACGACCGTTATTGACTGGGGATCAAGCCATGGGCAGCTTCCGGGAAGCGGGAGGTATTCCACCCCTGAGCTTACCACTGTCACGGTGTAAGAGAACAGGGAAAGCAGCAGAGCAGTAGAGATCATTCAAGAACCAGAGGTGCAGCATTTCCCCATAGAATTACTGTTTCCTCGTCAGGTGAAGCAGAAATCCGGAACCAGGGAATATCTGTGAGTATGATCTCTCCCTGAAATATCTGCAGTACGCCATCCTTCAAAAGCAGGATCCCTTCCCGGGAAAAACAGGCAGATCCGTAATCTGCTATTCTTTTCGGAATCTCCCCTGCCTCAACAAGAAAGACTCCTGCAGGTCCACTGACGATAACCTGCCCTGCCCGCATATTGCTGAACCTTGAATCTCTGTCTGCACAATTCCTTGCAATAACATCGCCATCAGTTGAGACAACACAACCACTGGCGTTATCAATTGTCCAGATGGTCAGGCCGGAAAAAAGAACATCGCCTGAACTGGAAATGTCCATCTGCTCCACCAGAATATCATCACGATCAAACCTGCATAATGCTCCGGGACTCTGAAATGAAACCGCCCATCTTCCAGTTGGAGAGACGGCAATTCCCGAGGGCAAACCGGCAACACCGGTTTCAAACCGGCTTTGCAAGCCATCTGATTCAAGCCTTATAACTGCAGGGTCAGAAGCAGGAAGCAGCCAGACTGTGCCGGCTGCATCTATTTCAAGGTCGACAAGTTCAATATCCGGGAAATCGTAAGCCAGTGTGAGCAGTGTACTAACGAACCACAGCAACACGGCCTGTTTCCGTTCTGGAACCCTGCTGAAAACGATAGAAATAAATCCCTGAGGCAAGCTCGGAAGCACCGGTATACGTAATAACAGTTTCCCCGGAAGAGGCGGAGAGAGTTACAGTCTCAACGTGAACAGCTGCCTGGTCAAAGAATGACAGAATAACAGGTTCTCCTGTTGAAGTAAACTGAAAATACAAGTCACCAAGACAGGGGTTGGGAAAGACAGCGAAGTTACTGCTGGCACCTATGCTGCCTGCAGCCACATTCATATCCAGACCTGCAAAGCTGTTGCACATAAGCATCAGAGTTCCGGAATTCTCAAGGCTCACAGCCACATCAAAGGAACTTCCAGTATCAAGTCTTGTAACAGAGGTCCCGTTGAAGAAAAAAGCCTCCAGATTGCCGATTCCGCTTCCCTCAGCTCTGAGACTGCCGGTGAGACCATCTTGTATTTTGTAGTAGTTGCCCTGATACCCTGTAACATCGTGCCACGGATCACTCCATGGGGTATCG
>JAGLDB010000396.1 GCA_023145935.1 Candidatus Sabulitectum sp.
GGTTAGGAGCCTGACCGAGAATACAACATCGGCATTAGCCACCACACGAACGGCTACAATACACGCCGATTATCGTCAAATAGCGCTGCTATTCTTCTCTAATCAGCATGTATTCTATCTCGTCCGTGAGGCGCTACTGCTCAATGCCTATTCTCGGACAAGCTCCTGGAGAAAGGAGTTTTCATGGGACAGGTAACTATTTATCTTGATAACGAACTGGAAAACAAGATGAAAAGTGCAGCACGGGCAGGTCATGTATCTGTCAGCAAGTGGATTGCATATCTTATCAGGCAAAGAATCTCAACTGAATGGCCGCTGAATGTTATTGCTCTTGCCGGTTGCTGGGGAGATGATTTTCCCACTCTTGAGGAAATTCGATCACCCTACGCAAACGATTCTTTGAGAGAAGAGATGTAACAATGTATGTTCTGGATACAAACACGCTTATATATTTTTTCAAAGGCAGGGGAAATGTTGCAGAGCAACTTCTAGGCAGGTCACCTGAGGAAATCTCCATACCTTCTGTTGTTCTTTATGAACTGGAAGTTGGGATTGCTAAATCAACCAACCCAGCCAGGCGAAGGCAACAGCTTGATTCACTTGTGTCACAAATTACTATTCTGCCCTTCGGTGTGCAGGAGGCAGGGATCTCTGCGAAAATAAGGGCAACTCTTGAGCGAGAAGGTAAACCAATTGGCCCATATGACACTCTTATTGCCGGAACCGCACTGGCTAACCTGGCAATATTGGTTACCCATAACACAGCTGAGTTTGAAAGAGTTAAGGGACTTGTTATTGAAGACTGGTTTTAAATACTGAAGCAATTACCTGATGAATGCAGGAGATCAGAATGAAATATGAGGATGGAAGGGCCTACGACAAAGAGAAGGCCGGTAATATTTACTACCGGATGTGGTTCGAAATGGTTGAACACTATCTCGGCAAATTTCTTCCGGAAAAAGGAAAAGTTCTTGATGCAGGCGGGGGCACAGGTGAGTTTACATTTCGTAGTGCCAATCTCAGACCGGAACTGTCATTCATAAATTTCGACCTGTCTCATGGTATGCTGGAAACTGCAGGGGAAAAGATCCTTCAAATCGGTATGGAATCAAGGATCAGCAATCAGCAGGGTGACATCATGAACATGCCTTTTGACAGTGGAGCATTTGATTATGTCATGTGTCTTGGGGATGCTTTCAGTTTCTGCACCGATTTTCAGAAAGCATTCTCGGAGCTTACAAGGGTCACAGGTGAGAAAGGCTTGTTTCACCTTTCGGTAAACTCATTCTGGGGCAATTTTGCAGCCATGATCGGTAAAGGACCTGATCTGGGATTCACTTACGAAGATGTGATGAACTACTTTGAAACAAGGATCATCCAGCAGGAAGGCGTTTCCACCCATTGCAGAAGTTTTACATTTCAGGAGTTGAAAGAAATGGGAGAGCAGAACGGGCTGAAAATAGTTAAAGCCTTTTCAGCTCCGGTACTTGCAGGCCACAAAGACTGGCTGAATGATAATGAAAAGTATGAGCAGATCCTTGCGTTGCAGTACAAGTTCTGTGAGCAGCAGAATC
>JAGLDB010000397.1 GCA_023145935.1 Candidatus Sabulitectum sp.
GCCCATTGTCGGTCACACTCCTAGTGAAAGCATTCCAGTCAATAAATCTAGAACAGTGTTTTCAGAGTACCCCAGGATAGGGCGGGAAAATCCAGTGAATAAGAGCTGGATTGCTCAACTGTCCATGGTTCCCAAATAATGAAGTCATCAGAAACAAAAGAGTGAGATAAACTGGAAGAAGGAGTTGCATCGCAAATGAGCGACGGCCATCCGCCCGCTGATTGTGTAAAATCCAGAACCGTCCAGAAGCAGTAGTCAACATAAAAAAGATTCTCAGTCTGGCAGCTTACAGGTGAATAATGCTGTGCCGTACAGTGCTGGCTTTCAAACAAGCTCACTGGGCATATAATATCACCAGTCCATATTTCGCATGAGAATGAACTTGTATCCCAGGGGTAGTTTGAGTCATGAAAAAACCACATCTCAATAGAAGTAAGGTAGTAGTTAATCAGTGGCTCCATCACAAAATCGTATGGATCAAACCATACTGCCCTGTAACTGCCGGACCAGGTAAGCCAAGCTGGAGTCCCATCATCATAGACCATGGGAATCGGGGCAGGTGGTGGTACAGCAGATTTCCGCACTTCTGCTCTCAAAAAGAAATCCCCATCAGAAGCGAAGCTGAGGTTAAAAGAACAGGCAACAACCAAGGCATAACGGACAACGGTTTTCATAGGCTGCTCCTCCCACCTGATATTATAAATTGAAACTAATGCATATTCACATTAAACACAATAGAACTAAATAACAGGTACCCTGTAGAGGATGCTATTCGATCTTATTGTGGAAGGAATTTTACTGGTTTAATGAGTTCTAAGATTCGCTTTGGCGCCCCGGAAAGGATTCAAACCTCAAGCGTGAGGTCAGAAAACAGTGATATCAGTACCATCTGTTGTGATGACGAAGGTTCCGTCCTGATCTGTTCTGTACACTGGGATACCCCGGCTGTCCAACCTGTTAATAACCTCTCCATGAGGATGACCGTAGGGGTTCCCGGAACCAACCTCTATAGCTGCATAAGAAGGATCGACTGCATCAAGCCACTGGCTGGATGTTGAGGTACTGGAGCCGTGATGCCCCACCTTAAGAATGTCTGCCCTGAGATCCTCAGGCTGGTAATAGGCCAGCACATCATCTTCTCCATCATCGGTTTCCAGATCTCCTGTGAAAAGAAAAGAAACATCTTCGAAAGTGATGTGAACCAGGATTGACGCATTGTTCATGCTGCCGGACCCTGGATTGGGTTCAGGGTGAAGGATATTGACCTGCAGGTCAGGGTCCCAGTCAAGTACCATACCTCTGTTACCCTCTATGTACTCTGCGCCTGACGCCTGAATCTCGTTGAGAAAATCTTCGTAAGTGCCGGATGCACTGCCAACCCATCCACAGTCCCAGACCTTGTCTACTGGTATTTCCTCAAGTACGGCGATCAGCCCGCCAATATGATCAGAATGGGGATGGGTTCCCACAATGCCGTCAAGATGAGTAATTCCAAGGCTGTCCAGCATGGGAAGTATCCTGTCTCTGCCGCAACTCCAGTCACTTCTTCTGTCTCCCCCGTCTATAAGGTA
>JAGLDB010000398.1 GCA_023145935.1 Candidatus Sabulitectum sp.
ATAACCGTATCAGTACCCGTGATTTTGAGCTTAATATCATATATGATGTGGCTGTAGTTATTTGCCCTACCTGGAGCTGATGATGAAACCTGGAAAGTGCGCCTCATTAAAGGAGAGTTCATGAATCTCATTTGGGATGTAGAGGAGGACAAGGGTGGCGAAGGAAAAAGACGACAAAATGCGCAACCCCGGAAAAAGCACCACACCCATGATCCGTTCATCGGCTGCCGAGTATTTGACGTTTGTAGCAGCAAGCGGCAAGGGAGGTGTAGAGGCTGTTTACTCGGATGAGAATGTTTGGTTGACACAGAAAATGATGGGAAAACTCTATGATGTTGAAACACGTACCATAAACTATCATTTTAAAAAGATTTTTTCCGACTGTGAGTTGCAGGAAGATTCAGTTATTCGAAATATTCGAATAACTGCCGCAGATGGTAAGAGCTACAATACACCAGCGTATCCTTCCATAACATCCAGGTTCCTGAACAACAGTTAGGATCAATAGCGGCACATCAGGTATTACGCTCAAATAGAAAGATCATCAAAGTAAATATTCCCGAAAACAGCAATAAATAATAAAGCAGTATTGAATTCGTTACTCAATTTATCGCAATATTCGCCACACAAAAATACGAGTGTATATAGATTCAAATACAGGGTAGATAACCATATAGAGCAGTTATGATTTGCCTAATGTACATAGATGAATTAAGTTCAGTATGAATGAACAAGCTTTATTAATGAACAAACAGTGGATTTACAATAAAGGCGCTCAGCAAGGGAGAACCCACAGGTAAGATCACCGTTTTTAAGTCTGTACAGGGAGTAGAGAAATTGTTATAGTGTGTATATGTAAACTAATACAGGAATAATCAGGAGGTTTTTTGAAGAGTTTAATCTTCTGCTCTGACGGGACAAGCAACACTCAGAAAGACAGAACGAATGTTTTTCAGCTGTTTGAGATGCTTGAAGAAAGTCCCCGTCAGTTGAAAGCATATGACAGGGGAGTGGGCACTAAATTCGGAAACATCATCCGTGGTTGTGCTTTCGGAGTGGGGCTGCACTTCAATATTCTTGATGGTTTCAAGTTCATCTCCAGTAATTATGAACAGGGTGACAGGATCTACCTGTTTGGTTTCAGCAGAGGAGCTTATACGGTTCGAAGCCTTGCAAGCATGATTGCCCTGTGCGGTCTGGCACCGAAAGATGCATCCCGCAAAACCGTTAAAAAGTTCTGGAAAGCCTATACTTCCAACAGAAATGCTGAAAAGTTTGCCCTGCGTACTGCTGAGCTTAAACGATGCTGCACGCCGATTAAGGCAGATGTTGAAGCTGTTTGTGTATGGGATACAGTGGGCTCCATCGGAAGTCAGACCCGCACAAAGAACATCCGGAAGAAACTTGCCCACAGATACCACCGGATGACAGTGTATCCTGAAGTTCACCGGATATATCATGCGGTGTCTTTAGATGAGCGCAGAACTCAATTCTATCCTCATCTGCTGTTTGCTCAGACAGAGAGCCTTTACACCCAGGTTGAAGAGGTATGGTTC
>JAGLDB010000399.1 GCA_023145935.1 Candidatus Sabulitectum sp.
CCGGTGGGGAGTTTCAACAGGCACTCCATGAGTTCAGGCTGGCCCTTGAACTGGCTCCGGAGTCACCGACAGCCTGGAAAAATATGGCGGCACTGCTGTGGAATTACGGATATCGTGATGATGCTTTCTTTGCAGCTGAGAAAGCAGTTTCTCTGAATCCTGCGTTGCGCCTGGAGCTAAGTCCAATTCTCAATGTGATACGTTAATCCAGTTTTTTAGAATCAACATCAAGATACGGTTTGATGTCAAGAAGGGGCGTTCCCTCCAGAGCGCTGAGCCCTGACGTGTAAACTTTGTTCCCTTCTATTTTAAGCAGTTCAGCAACATCAATTCCTATGGTGTTGGGGCGATTTGGTGACCTTGACGCAAAAAGTCCGATAGACCCGCCGTTCATGGATGGAGGGTGCGCCATATTGGAACCGTTGTATCCCTTTGCCCTGTCAATATGAAAAAAGACGATAACATATTTGTGTTTTTCCAGATCTTTCAACCCGGTTGCGTATAGTTCATCAACTTCAAGAACGAACGGTCCATTAGTGTCGTCTTCTACGGCCTGAAAAGGTGCCATCTCAATGTATGGCGTGTGGATGACACCAATCGAATTGTAGATTATCTGCATGTGTTACAGATCCTTCTTCAAGAAGAGCCTGTATCCGATGAAAAAGAGAATCGCTGCCCATACACCGGGGTAAATGATCTCCCAGAGGGGCAGATCACCTCCGAATCCCATGAATGCAAGTGCTTCCTCAAGCAGGCTTGCTTTGGGAAGCAACCCCATCTGAACAGATCTGTAGCCACGCTCAAACGGAAGAATGAAAGTAACTATCCTGGCCACAGTGTAGAATGTGGATTCGTGAAGGTCGGGAACCCCTTTTGCAAGTTCAACAATATTGCCCATTCCAACAGCAAAGCCTTCCAGGATAAATGTGATGAGCATTGCGGGAATCTTACCCACTATCATTGAGAAAAGGATAACGAAGGCCCAGGTGGCAGAAAGCCAGATCGGCATACTAAGCACTGCAAGCGGAATGCTGGAAGGGGTAAATGGGGCATAGAACGCTGTAATGACCGCAGTGAGTCCGAAGAGAAGGTATCCGAAAACTATCGATACTATCAAAGGTGCCAGGGTTGTTGATGCGTACACCTTGAATCTTGACTGTGGAAGAGCTGCCCAGATGGACATTCTCCCTGCTTCCATCTCATCGGGCAGAATACTTGCACCTAGAACGATAGTGAGCCCCCACACCACCACAGAGAGCATTGAACCGGCAATTGAGAGTGCTGCATAGGCCAGATCTGCATTGGATGTGGGAATGCCGCTTTCTGCCCCGAGAGACTGGGGATCAACAGAAGCGATCCCTCTCCAGAAAAGAAGCAGGTAACACAGAGAAAGAATTCCTACAATAAGAAGCAATTTCCTGCGAGCCATGTGCTCCAGAGCGTTAAGAAACATTAGTCTCTCCTTCCATGATCCGCATAAATATGTCCTCAAGAGATTCTTTGTGAAGTTTTATTCCAGTGAACTCCACACCGCTTCCGGCAACAAGCGCAGTGA